>DAOTTV010000103.1:0-28344 GCA_034437755.1 Anaerolineae bacterium
GAGGGACTTCAACCGTGCTTGTCTCCCCTTCTCCCAGTGTTAACGATCGGGAGAAGGGGCTGGGGGATGAGGGCTAAAGACAGCGCTAATCAATTGACCTGAGTAGTTACTATTCATGCGCCTTTATGTGTGTCTGCGCGACGACCTCAGTCCGTCCACACGCGGCTAACGTTCGTGGTGCAGGGGCGGGTCGCCATCATCAACCACTAGCGGACGCACACCCCACCCGTGAGTGTCTGCGCGTCGATGCCCCGTGGTTGTTGTTAACCTGCAACACCCCCAGCGTAATGGCATCTATCCCATGCGCGTTGGCTATTTGTTCGCTAATCTGTTCGCACAAAGCATGAACGTACCCTGAAGGAATCAAAAACCGCCGACGATTGCCGGCGGAATAACATCTTTGCTGTTATCTGGTAGGAGCGCGGGACATACCCGCACCCTACCTGCTATATGCTATTGTGTGACCGTTAACGGAAAATCGTGATGCTTGTCCCGTTGCTGTCGCCATCAGGATCGCTGTTGCCGTTCGGGTCGTAGGTCAGGTTACCGCTGACACTCATCACCGTGAAGGTCATACTGTTGTTACCACCCTTGCGGATGCGATCGCTGGGGATCGTGCAGGTGCCGTCGGTGCCCGTCACGCAGGAGCCACTGCCCGCGCCATTGCTAAAGTCACCGCTCACGCTCGCACCGCTGACTGCCGCGCCCGTATTATCAGACACTTTGACCGTCACCGTTGCCGACCAATCCCGACCAGAGCTATTCGCCACACCGTCTAAGTCACTGACCGAAATCGTGCTAGCTGTGCCACCACTGCTAGCCGTCACGCTCACCGTCTGGCTGATGCTATCGGTCGCGCCAGCATCGTCAGTCACCGTCAGAGTCGCCGTGTAACTGCCATCGACTGCGTAAGTGTGGCTTGTGGTTGATCCACTTGCGCTCGCACCATCGCCGAAGCTCCAAGCATAGCTCGTGATGTTACCGTCATTATCGAAGGAGTTCGTGCCGTCGAAGGAGCAGGCAAGATCCGTGCAGGAGAACGTGAAGGCGGCTGTCGGTGCTTCATTGCTCACCGTCTCGCTGACACTCACCGTCTGGCTACTGCTATCGCTCGCACCCGCATCATCAGTCACTGTCAAGCTCACGCCGTAGTTACCGCCGGCGGCATAGGTGTAGCTCACGGTCGAACCGGTCGCGGTCGTGCCGTCGCCTAAGTCCCACGCATAGCCGACAAGGCTACCGTCGCTGTCGCTTGATCCTGTCCCATCGAAGGAGCAGGTCAAATCTGTGCAAGAGAAGGTGAAGCTCGATGTGGGCGGTGTGTTGGTCGTGCCGCCACCACCACCGACGAAGCTCGGGTTATAAGTCGTCGTGTTCGATAGATCAAGCAGAGATTCCTTGATGCCATCGCCACTATCGTCAATCCAGTTAAAGTTACCCGTGTTCACCAGCGTATCGCGGATCGCTTGCACGTCCGTCGCGTTCTGCGGGCTGTTCGCACCGCTAGCTAACAGTGCCGCCGCGCCAGCCACATGCGGTGCCGCCATCGACGTACCACTGATAGAGGCATATTCGCCCATTTCGATCGGGTACGTACTCAAAATGCAGACACCCGGTGCCGCAATATCGACCGCACTACCCCAGTTCGAGAAATCCGCCAGCGTATCATCTTGGTCACTACGGCATGTCGGGCTACCGAAACCGCCAGCAACGCCGTCAAAGTCCGCCAGTGCCGAGACCGTAATCGCCGATGGCACAAACGCCGGACTATAATTGTTCGCGTCCGCGTTGCTGTTACCAGCCGCCACGACCATCACCACGCCGTTCGCAACCGCGTTGTCGATCGCGTCTTGATATGCCGTACTAATGCCCGACCCGCCGAGGCTCATGTTCGCAACTTCGATGTTGCCCTGCGCCACGACCCATTCAATACCAGCGATGATCCCACTCGTATAACCGCTACCACTGCTGTCTAGCACCTTCACAGCGTGCAAACGTGCGCCCGGTGCTACGCCAACCACGCCAATGCCATTATCCAGCGCACCGATCGTGCCGGCAACATGCGTCCCGTGTGACTGGTCATCATCGCCGCCTGTACCTTCGCCAGGGCCACCACAATAGCGCGACGCGAATGGGCCGCCGCCGCTTGTCAGCGTGCAGTCTGTCCCGCTGACCACGTTCAGATCAGGATGTTCAAAATCAATACCCGTATCAATCACAGCGACATCAACGTCTACCCGCTCGTCAGAGCCGTTGATGCTGAGATTGCTGTTGCCACTGGCAAAACTGCGATCAATCCCTGTCGGTATATCCTGAACCAGTGTCGTCATCACCAAGTCCGGCTCGACATACGCCACACGCGTATCATTCCGCAAGGCGTTTAGACGACCCTCCGGTACATTCGCCGCAACGCCGTTCAGCGCCATGCGATACATATACGACACTTCCAGACCATAAGCATTCGCAAATTGTGACGCTTGCCCGCCCCCCGGTCTAAAATCATCAGAAAAAACAATAATATACGGTGAACTGCGCTGAGCTGTTGCCACCACCGACATCAACATCAGAACAATTGCCACGATCATTAAGCGTACAAAAGATAAACGATTTTGCATAGTCTACCCCAAATTATGAATTTTTGATTAAATTGTGACGATTAAATTCTAACGCAAATATAAGCCCTCAAAGTTATAAAATCGTCATTATTGTTGATGATATGTGATAATTTTGTCTGGATTTTGTTAATTTTTGTCGATTTTTGATTATCTTTCTGTTAGTTATTTTTTATAAATATTTATGATTATCATTCGTTAATAAATGCTAACTTCATATTTTTATTAATCGTCGTAATCATCATCGTCATTGCCTCCGGCATCATCCCGCGAAGGTTGCCCGGCATCTGCTCTTTGACGTGCCCTTAGTCGGGTCGGGCAGACCGCGCCCGATGGCGCATTGCTCATCTACAACCAGATCACCGGCGACCGCGCCCTGCTCGATACCTTCCCGCAGACGCGCGCGTTTCAATGGCGGTGAGCAACCCACCCGACGCAAGCCCGCCAAGCTGATGTATGATAGGGCATGGGCGATGAAGATATAGTCATATTGATACGCATACTGATAATGATGGGATGGAATCCACGCTATGCTCAGTCTCTATAAGCTCGAAATTTTCGCATCCGTCGTACAAGCCGGTAGCTTCAGCGCGGCGGCACAACGCCTCTACATGACACAACCCGCCGTCAGCCAGCATATCCAAGACCTTGAAAAGTCGCTCGGCACGCCGCTTTTCATCCGTGGACGACGCGGCGTGACGCTCACGCCCCCCGGCGAGACGCTCTACGAATACACCCTGCAAATCTTACGCCTTGTCGCCCGTGCCGAGAGCGACGTGACCGATGTCGAAAATCTCAGCGAAGGGCAGATCACCATCGGCGCGACCCCCGGCGTGAGTACCTATCTCTTGCCCGAATGGATTCGCGGCTTTCGCGAGCAATATCCCAATCTCAACGTCTCCCTACAAACCGACATCACCACCCAGAACGTCATCGGCGTGATGGAACACAAAATTGATATTGCCTTCGTCGAAGGCGAACTCGAAAAAATCCAGCGCAAAAATCTTGGCTCGCTCGTCCTGCGTCCGGTGCATCTCTTCGTCGTCATCAGTTGCGATCATCACTGGTGCGAACGCGAGACAATCTCCATCGCTGAACTGAACGACCAGCCTTTCATCACGCGCCAGCCCAACAGCCGCACCCGCGTTTGGATTGATGCCATGCTCGATCAGCACAAGGTCAAACCGCACATCGTCGGCGAGTTCGATAATCAAGAGGCGATCAAGCAAGCCGTCATGAGCGATATGGGCATCGCGATCATGCCCGATTATGCCGTCGAGCGCGAGCGCGGCGCACAACTCCTCAACACCCTGCGCGTCGATAATGCCAATCTCAGCCGTGAACTCAAGCTATTGTGGGATGCCAACGCGCCCTTCACGCCAGTCACCCGCGCTCTACTGCGCTACATCGCCCAACAGTTCGATCAAGTCAATGACTTGCTCCGCAGTTAGTCTCGTCGTTTTTTCTCTGAACCTGACGTAGGTTTTAGTCCCTTGATGTGGTGGTGTTGGCGCATCCAGCCCTCACCCGATCGTCACGATGTGGCTAGGCGCGGGACTGCCCACGAGCTTAGCTCCCCTTCGCGTAGCGTTCGGGAGAAGGGGCTGGGGGATGAGGGCCGAAAGCGGTTCAATATGTTTGCCAACAATCCCTTTAGTCTCTAGCGCCTCTCACACGGGTGCTGTAAATCACCAGCACCAGCGCGACCCCCAGCGCCGCACCCGCGCCGCCCCATGCCAACCAGCGATCGAACATCGCCAGCATCATCGTCGTCGGATAATCGGGGAAGAGATGCCCGTGCCAGCTCGTCTTGAAGAACATCAACAGCACCGTCGCCAACACCGCACCGACCCCCACCAGCGCCCCGACGACCACGCCCGCGCCCAGTAATTGCCCCCGCGTCACCGTCACACCCGCGTATTGCCTCAGCAGGCTATAGCCAATCGCCACCGCCGACCCCGCCCAGCCCAACAGCGCCACCGTCAGCGTCCCACGATCTTCCAGCCCCATCCAAAATAGCACCACCGCCCCATACATCAAAGGCACGAAGAGCGTGCGCGGCGGCATCTGTGGCAAACGAATTCCCGTCATGCGTTCTGCTCCTGTGTGACCTGTGTCCAGTCCGGCGGTTGATGGTGCCAGCGCCAGCGCCACCCCGCCGGATAGCCCAGCATCTTCGCCACATCGCCCACGAAGCGCATCACCGGCACTAGCATAATCGCCATTAGCCACGCCCGCGCTGATTGATCGGGCGCGGTCTGCATCACCGTCGGCAAGCGTCGATACGGAGTCGCACAGTAAACCAGACCACCGACCACCAGTAAGCCCCACAAAAGCGGATGCACCAGCGCCCCCAGCGCCAAGATTGCCGGCAATCCCACCAGATACGTCCCGTAGCGAATCGCGTGTCGCCTGCGCCATAAATCCGCTTTGCCATCGCCCCGCGCATAGCGATAATACTGCTTGAAGAACGCGCGTAACGTACCCCGCGGACGAAAGTAAACCACCGCCGCTGGCACAAACGCGAACGGTGCCTGCGTCTGTTGCAAGCGCAGGTCGAACACGAGGTCTTCGCAATAATCCAGCCATTCAGGATAACCGCCAATCGCCCGCGCCGCTGAGCGCCGCACCGCCACACTACGGCTACTGGGCAAGAAGCCCGTCGGGTCGATCTCGTCCACCAGCGGCAACACAGTCGCGCCCATCGCCGCCTCAAATGTCGTCTGCGGGTCGGCTTTGAAGAACCCGCACGCCACGCCCAGCGTCGCGTCATCGGCTAAGGGCTGGACGATGCGCTCTAACCATGTCGCGCTCAGGCGCACGCCCGCATCGGTGATCGCCAGTATCTCGCCTGTCGCGTGGGCAATCGCCACGTTGCGCCCCTCGCTGATGTTACACCCGTCCTCGACCAGCACGCGCAAGGGCAGGCGATCAGCATACTGCTCGATAATCGCCACCGTGTCATCGCTACTGCCGCCATCGACAATCACCACCTCGTCGGCGCGGCGCGTTTGTTGGGCGATGCCGGTCATCAGATGATGGATGTTATCGCCCTCGTTCAAAACCGTTGCCATCAGTGTCACCGTCGTCATGAGCCAGATGTCGCCTGCTCGATCACTAGATCAAGATACCCGCGATTCGCCGCGTTCAAGTCGATGCTAGTCGCCAGCACATAAGCGAACCGCCACGTCTCGTCAGCATCCACATAGCCAATACTTAACCAGATCTTGTCCTGTTGGGTCAGATCGGACACAACCCCCAGGACATACAACCGATCATCCGCCGGCAAAATGTCCACAAGATTATTGTTGTTATCGTAGTCGAAGCCGGATATCTCAAAATCATCCCCCGTCGGCAAGCTGACCGCCATCGGCAGATCAAGCGCGAGCGACGCGTCATCCTCAGCCAGTATCCACCCGACAAACGGCGCACCATCCGGCATGAATTCAATCTGGAACCAAAGATTACCGTTGTCATCGTAGGTGAAGGCGTGCGTGTACACCACCCCATCAATCAAGTGTTCGCGGGCATTAGCGGTCACGCTCGGTTCAGCGTAGACGGTCTCTTCCTGCGGGTCTTCCACATAATCCTTGACTTCCAGCGGAATCACCAGCGATTGATCGTAGGCTAGATCCGTGATGAAATTGATGATCTGCCAGCCTGTCAGCGTCTCGTCATCGGGATGCACCACGCGATACCATACATCGCCTGCGCTCTCCACATAACGCCGGAACGGGAGTTTAGCCTCCGTGATCGGTTCATCCATGATCGGCGATGTGCCGGTTGGCTCGCTGTGCAATGGGAAGCCCGCGCCGTCATAACGATAATCGGGCAGGGGATCGCGGTATAGATCGCCCCACGTCAATTCCGCCTCGACTGCCGCCTCCGCTCCATCAGCGATCATCGGTATACGGCTCTCATTCTCTGGAAACGGTTCGTCATTGCCGATGCTGAATAGCACCGATACCACCACAACTATCCCGACCAGCACGCCCAGCCCCCCATAAACAAACGCCGTCACATCGCGCCCACGATACACGAAACCCCCCGCCCCCCGTCGCTTGGGCTTCGGCGCGGGCGTTTGCACGGGCAATGCCGCCTGCGCGTTGATCGCCGCCCCCCGTTCTTCCAGCAGGCGTTGCGTATCTTCATTGAGCGATAAGCCCTTACGCCCCAGTTCCGCGTACAAATCCAGCACCGCCTCGTCAAACGGGCGCGTGTTAAAATCAATATACTGCAAGCGATGCAACTGAAAATGTACTTTCGTCGGTCGCCACCAGATCGGAATCACAGGCTTATCGTGATCCATGAAATACTGCCACTCATCTTCCACATTGGACGATGCCATCGCATCCGGCGATAGCACCACCAACATCCCGTCAGCACTATCTAACCCCGCTTGGATGGCGGTACTCCATTTCATCCCCGCCGGAATGTCATCAACGTCAATCCACACATCGGCTCCCGCTTGGTCGAGCTCAGTGGCGAGGCGACGCGCAAAGGCTTCGTCTTGTCGGCTATAGCTGATGAAAACACGATTCACAGTAGCTTGTCCTCAATTTATGTTTGTGATGAGGGCCGAAGATCGCGCAAATCAATTGCCCAACCATTGCCCTGAGTCGTTACATCGTAGACCACCCTCAGTCCTCAGTCCTTAGCCCTCAGCCCTCAGTCCTCAGTCCTCAGTCCTCAGTCCTTAGCCCTCAGCACTTATTATACATGATTGATAACACCAATAGACTTCAATATCTATTCAACCCTTCCACATCAGACGTACAATATCAATACAGTCCCTAATGCCCGCCCACGACCTTCGTCGCCAGTATCGGCGCATCGCCGTTGATAATCACCGTGTGTTCGTACTGTGCCGAGATGCTCTTATCCGGCGTGCGTAATGTCCAACCGTCCTGATCGGTGATGATGCGCCCGCGCCCCAGATTCAAGAACGGCTCAATCGTAATCACCAGCCCATTGCGCAAGGTCGTATTCGCACTACGAACGAAGAAGTTCGGCACGTTCGGGTCTTCGTGGATGTGCCGCCCCACACCGTGACCGCTCAACTGCTTGATGATGCGGTAATTATGCTTGCGGGCGATTTTTTCCACCACACGCCCGATATTGTGAATCGGCGCACCCGCCTTCGCCTCGGCGATCGCCGCATACAGCGCGTCCTTCGTCGTGTCTAGCAAGCGGCGGTGCGTCTGATCCGCCGGCGGCACGATCATGCTCGCGCCCGTATCGCCCCAGTAACCTTCCAGTACAGCCGATACATCGACGTTGATCACATCCCCGGCTTTGATCTTGCGCTGTCCGGGGATGCCGTGTGCAGCTTCGTCATTCAGGCTGATGCACGTCCAGCCCGGATACTTATACGCCGTAATCGGGGCTGATGCCGCGCCGTGCTTCTGCAAAAATGCCGCGCCAATCCGGTCGAGTTCGCCCGTCGTCATCCCCGGCTCAACCTGATCAAGCATGTGCTTCAGCGTCAAGCCACAAATCTTCCCGATACGCATCATGCCCTGTAAATCTTTTTCATCGCTGACAATCATGAATAGCCACTATCTGAATATGGTCATATAATTATGCCATTTTACACCAGCCCCGCCCGATTTTCAGCCAATAATCACCCGCGCATTGCATCCAGCCGATAGGCTAGGGCATAATCAATACTTGTTCAATCGCTAATCCGTAAAGTGAGCGACTATGTTCGAAGCTATCATCCTACCCGCGATCAGTCTCGGCTTGAGCGCCACCAGCATCCCCGGCCCGCTCCAAGCCTATTTGCTCAATATCTCGGTGCGCTATGGCTGGCGGCGTGGCGTAATCGTCATCTTCTCGCCCCTCGTGACCGATGGCCCAGTCATCCTCGTCACCGTCTTTTTGCTGGGGCAATTGCCGCCCCCCGTCATTCAGGCGATTCGCGTCGTCGGCGGTCTCCTGCTTCTGTTCATCGCGTGGGGCGCATACCAGCAATTGCGACAAGGCGTGACCTTCAGCGCTGATAGTGCCGCCGACCCCGACCATCCTCAGGCGACGATCGCCCCGTGGCGCGTGCTGGGCACTGCCAGCGCGATGAATCTGCTCAGCCCCGGCCCGTATCTTTTCTGGGCGACGGTCAACGGGCCGCTTTTGCTTCAAGCCTTAGAGATCGGCACAGTGGCGGCGCTGGGGATGTTGCTCGGTTTCTACGGCACCTTCCTCGGCGGCATGGCTCTGCTCGTGCTCGTGTTCGACCGTCTCGGGCAGATTGACGTGCGCGTCACGCAAATGATCCTACTGCTGACAATCGCGCTTCTCGTCTGGTTCGGCACCGGATTGATCGCCACCGCTTTTAACCTACAAGCCCTGCATCGCCTCTTCACCCTATTGATTATCATCGTGACGCTCGTACAGGGCTGGCGCATGTATCGCCAACACGCTTGACCGCACCCGTTTTTTGATTGCGTTTGTCCGACACTTCGCTATAATGCACACATAACAATCATGACACAAGATACTGGACTTTATGGCAACGTCAGCGCAGGTCATCGGCAATCGCTATGAACTACAACGTGCATTGGGGCGCGGGGGCATGGGCGCAGTCTACAAAGCCAACGACCGCCTCACCGGTCAGACTGTCGCCCTCAAACGCCTGACCTTCCACGAGGGCGGCCCGTGGAAAGTCGAAGATTTACGCATGTCGATGGCGAGCGAGTTCCGCGCGCTGGCATCCCTGCGCCATCCCAACATCATCAACGTGCTGGATTTCGGCTTCGATCAGGTGCGCCAGCCTTACTTCACCATGGAACTGCTCGACCGTCCGCGCACCATCGTCGAAGCCGCCCACGGGCAATCACAAACCGTGTGGATTGATCTCGCCCTGCAATTGCTGGGGGCGATCGCTTACTTGCATCAGCGCGGCATCATCCATCGTGATCTCAAGCCGGATAACGTCCTCGTCATCACCGACCCCGACGATAACCTACAGGTGAAAGTCGTCGATTTTGGCTTGATCCGCGCCCCCGGCTCGCTCGATACCTTCTCCAGCCCTATGGTCGGCACGCTGGGCTACATGGCACCGGAACTCCTGCGTGGCAAAGACCCCAGCGTCAAATCCGATATTTATGCGCTGGGCGTACTCGCCTATGAGATTCTCGTCGGGCGACCGATGATTACGGCACAGGATATCATGGAACGGATGCGACAAGTTCTGCGCGATACGCCCAATCTCGACATCCCCGAAATCCCCGCGCCGATGCGCCCCATCATCCAACGCGCCATCGCCCGTGATCCCGCCGTGCGCTATGAGTCCGTGCGCGACCTGACACACGCCCTGCAATCCGTCGTCGGCAAACGTCCGACGGTGCAGGTCGTCGAGGAGAGCTACTTAGAGGCGGCTCGCTTCGTCGGGCGCAGGGACGAGATCCAAGACCTGCGCGCCGCCTTGTTCGAGATGATCGCCGGACGCGGCAGTCTGTGGTTGGTCGCGGGCGAGTCGGGCGTAGGGAAGTCGCGCCTCGTCTCAGAACTGCGGAACAAAGCACTGGTCGAAGGCGTGCAAGTCCACGTCGGGCAGGCGATAGCAGAAGGTGCGCCGCCCTTCTTCATCTTTCGCGATGTCCTGCGTAAGCTCGTCCTCGCCACCGATATTACCGACGATCAAGCCAGTAGCCTGCGACTGATTATCAAAGACCTGCAATCGCTCCTGCGTCGTCCGGTCTTCGCCCAGCCCGATCTCGCGCCCGATGTCGCCCGCCACCAGCTCATCAACACCATCGCCCTTATCCTGCTCCAGCAAGATACGCCCACTCTGCTGATTCTGGAAGATATGCACTGGGCAGAGGCGAGCGTGCGCGTCCTCGAACGACTCGCCAGTCACATCCAGCGCCGCCCGTTGATGATCGTCGTCACCTATCAAGCACACGAACGACCCACGCTCGCACCGCGCCTGCCCGAAGCCCGCCAGATGACCCTGCAACGCTTCGATGAAGCCGAAACGACGCAATTGGTCGAAGCCATGACTGGCGCACCCGTCGCCAACGACGACCTGCGCGCCCTGATCTACAGAGAGACCGAAGGCAACGCCTATTTCATCGTCGAAACAGTACGCGCTCTCGCCAACTCAGCCGGCAATCTTAGCGATATCGGTCAGTCCGATCTGCCGAACTCCGTCTTTCTCGAAGGCGCACAGGCACTTGTCGATCGTCGCCTGCACCAGATGCCAGCCTCAGCGCGCCACCTGCTCGAAATCGCCGCCGTCGCCGGCCGCTTGATCGACCTACACCTGCTGAGCGCGATCGCCGATGCGCGTGCGCTGGCGCTCTCAGAACAGTGGTTTCTCGATTGTGCCGGTATCCTCGACGTACAAGACGAACAGTGGCGCTTCTCGCATGAGCGCTTTCGCATTGGCATCCTCCGCACGCTCGATGACGCGACGCGCCGCCGCTATCACCGCGACATCGCCACGATTATGAGCGATCTCTACGCCGATGACCCCGATTACGTCGGCGCATTGCTCTACCACTGGGGCGAAGCCGGCGACCGCGACCAGCAAGGACATTATGCGCGTCTCGTCGGCAAACAAGCCCTCTTGCGTGGCGATTACGCCGATGCTTATCAAGCCTTCACGCTCGCGCGTGATCTCAGCCCTGCGGACGACCCGCACGAGCGCGCCGCGCTCGAATGGCGCTTAGCCGATGTCCAGCGCGGGCTAGGCGATCATCAGCAGAGCATCGCCCATGCCGATCAAGCCCTTGCTTACTACGGACAGCCGAAACCCGCCGCCCGACGCGGTCTCTATCTCGCGCTCGTGGGGCAGTTGCTCGTGCATCTGTGGCTGTTACTGCGCTATCGCCCGTCGCAAACGCGCCCCGCCACCGCCACTAACCTGACCGCCTATCGCATTGGCATCCTGCTCAGCCAACAGCTTGAGAGCTACATCGACATCAACTCCCCACGCGACACGACATACGCGCTCTACACCGGCGTGCTGACGCTCAATCGTCTCTCTGCGCTGGAGCCAACCCCCGAACTAGTCAAAGCCTATGCTTACTTCAGCCTCGCTGTGCGCGGGACACCGCTCGCCCCCGTCGCGTCCCTCTATCACCGCCGCGCTGAGGCGCTTCACCAGCATCTCGCGCCCGCCACACCGCTCGCGCAGGTCGTGCCGATCGCCTTTTTCGTCCGCTGTCAGGCGCATATCTTCAACGCCCAATGGCAAGCCGCCGAAGCCGACGGCACCGCCGCCGCGCTCGCCTTCGCGCACCACAAGAACACATCCGGCTGGCATCGCAACCAGCGCAACCTAGCGTTCATGTGGCAGTTACGCGGTGCATTCACTGCCAGCGAACGCGCCTGGAACGATCTGCTGACCAGTGCCGAAGATGCCGCCGACATCCCCGCGCAAATTGTCGCGCATGGCGGACTCGCGCTCATCGCCCTGCGCCGTGACCAACTCGACCGCGCATCCCAGCACATCCAGACGCGCACCGACCTGATCCAACAACAACACGACCGCGACCCGCATCTATCGCCGCACCACTGGTCGTATCTCGCGCTCTTCATGTGGCGGCGCGAGCGCCCCGCTGAAGCCCGCCGCGCCCTCGATCAAGCGCTACTCGCTGTCGCGACCCCGCCCCACCCGTCGCCGCATCAGTTCAACCAGATCTTCCACCTGCTAGAAGTCTGCTTGCCGCTGTTGCACACCACGCCCGACGACGCAACCCTGCACCAATCCGCCGAGCAATTGCTGACAAGCGCCAATCGCTACGTCCTGCAATATCCCGTCGCCCGCCCCCGCTTGCACATCTGGCTCGGCTATCACGCGCTCATCACCGACCAGCCCGACCGCGCCCAAGTCCAGTGGCACGCCGCCTTGCATCACGCCCGCCAGATGCAACTGCGCTATGACCAAGCCCTCGCCCATCAGTATCTCGGCACCTATGGCGACGACGACGCACCCGCCCACCGCGCCCACGCCCGCGATCACTTCCAGCAGATCGGCGCACAGTGGGATGCCGCACGCATACCAGATGCCGCGCCCGCTAGCTCTAACGCAAAATAGCATAGATAAGATGCTCAAAATCATTTAAAGTGAGAGCCTGTATGCAGATCAATCAAGCAAGATGGAGACCTAGCACACATGGCATTATCAATCGGGATTGTCGGCTTACCCAATGTCGGCAAAAGTACACTCTTCAACGCCCTCACCAAGCAACAACACGCAGAAGCCGCCAATTATCCCTTCTGCACCATCGAACCCAACAAAGCCGTCGTCGCTGTCCCCGATGATCGCGTCGATAACCTCGTGACGCTCGTCGGTGCCGATCGCGCCATCAAAGCCCAGATCGAATTCACCGATATTGCCGGTCTCGTCGCCGGCGCGAGCAAAGGCGAAGGTCTGGGGAACAAATTCCTCGGCAATATTCGGGATGTCGATGCGATCTTGCACGTCGTGCGCTGTTTCGACGATGAAAATGTCGTCCACGTCAGCGCTAAGCCCGATCCGCAGTCCGATATTGAAGTCATCAATACCGAACTCGCACTCTCCGATCTGGAACAGGTCGAACGCAAGCTCGAAAAGCTCGAACGCCAGATCAAAGGCGAGCCGAAGCTCAAGCCGATACAAGCGATGGCGCTCAAAATCAAAGATTTTCTGGAAACGGGCGACCCCCTGTGGAAATTCCCGGAGCGCGATCAAGAAGCCTTCCAAACGCTGAACCACGAATTGCGCTTGCTGACCGCCAAACCCATCCTCTATGCCGCCAACGTCGATGAAGACAGCATCGCCAGCGGCAACGCCTACGTTGGACAGGCACGACAGATCGCCGCCGAACACGGCACCGAGATCATCGTCGTCTGCGCCAAGCTCGAAGGCGAGATGGCCGGCATGGACGACGACGAACGCCGCGAGTTTCTCGAAACCTACGAGGTCGAGGAGAGCGGCTTAGAGCAAATCATCCGCAAGAGCTATGACCTGCTCGGCTTAATCAGTTATTTCACATTCAATGATGAAGAAGTCCACGTCTGGACGATTAAAGCTGGCTGGAACGCGCCCCAAGCCGCCGGTGCCATCCACACCGATTTTGAGCGCGGGTTCATCCGTGCCGAAGTCGTCACCTACGACGATTTCGCCCACTATGGCGATCGCAACGCCGTCAAAGATGCCGGCTTGATGCGCGTCGAAGGCAAGGATTACATCGTCAACGATGGGGATATGCTCGTGTTCCGCTTCAACGTCTAAGCTGTCGCTAGTGATACTCACGACTGCTACGCCGGAAGAAGGGGAGACGAGCGCGTGTGCCGTCCCTCTCCTAGCCACATCGTGACGGTCGGGAGAGGGCTATCCCTCGTATCTCTCTGCCAGCCGCTGTTATGGCAGGCAGGAGAGAGCAGATAGCAGGTGTGCGTCGCTATCAGGTCGCGACGAGTAGTGCATCGTCCGCGTTTGCTAGCTCTAACGCCATCGCTTCCAACACCAGACCATCGACGAGGCTATGCGTCCACGCTTCGATCATCTCCCAATCGCGATAATCCCCCTTAGGCGCACCCGTAGACTTGAATAGCGCCCGCTCTGATTTGGTCAAGCGCCGTAAATCCACCTTGCCACCGAAAACCGTCACATCTTCAGGATCAATCCGGTCGATCACATCCGCCAGCGTTTCCGGAAGCAAAACACCCCCCAGTCGATCAATCGGATCATTGTCGCCCGTCGGCCCGCTGGAAAAAATCCACGTCGGTATCCGTACTAGGTCATCCGCAAACGCATATAAAAAATCGATTGCCTGTGGCAACCATTGATCAATATAGACCGAACTGCCGAAGATCACACCATCGCAACCCGCCAGCGTCTCAACGTGCTCCACCCGTTCAGCCACGACCGTTAACCCGCGCAAGCGCAAGACTTTCGCCATCACACTGGCAATTTCTGCCGTTGCGCCATGTTCACTCGCATATGCTAATAAGATGCGTGTCATCGTCATCCCTCCCTGCATATCTTGTCTGTCCTAATTACTCTCATTGTCCCATATTGCCCACTGCCAGTGGCAATGTCATTCCTCCCGATTCAGGGGTGTGTAACATCATGATTTTGCCGCGCCACAACGCGATCATTCTCATTCTCATGCTATTGCGCTTGCATATGGTTTATAATAGTCATAGTGGATAATGCAGGTGTCGTCCGCCACCGGATTACTGCTAGGCCCGCGATATTGGCCAGTCTTTAGTCGCGTGTACCCGTGGAGAACGCTATGCGAGTAGCGAACGAGGGGCAATGTGCTAAACTATACCAAGGAGGCCAGACAATCATGAAAATCAACACACAAACGAGTGAACAAATCACCATTATGCAAGTGACTGGCGCGATTGATGGCAGTACATCGCCACAACTGCGCGAGGCTATTGTCGATACTGTCCAGCCCGGCCGCCAAATCCTGCTCGATTTACACGGTGTTCACTTCATGTCCAGCGCCGGCTTGCGCGTGATGCTGCTGCTTCATCGCCAGCTCAATCAGGTCGATAGCCGCGTAGTGCTGGTCGGCTTGCTCGATCCCATCCACGATGCGATGGAAGCCACCGGTTTCCTCAAATATTTTGAGACAGCACCCAATATCGAAAGTGCCCGTACACTGTTGGAGTCTTGATACATGGTACAAGAACGCATAGATATTTATCCCACGCACGACTATAAAGGCTGGCAATTGCGGCGCGGTTACGTCCAACCCTTCGGCGCGACACTCGTGCCGGGGGGCATTAATTTCTCGATCTTCTCGCACCACGCCACATCATGTACGCTCGTCATCTACGAACGCAACCAACCCGAGCCGATGATCGAAATTCCCTTCCTCGATGAATTTCGCATCGGCGATGTATGGGCGATGGTCGTCTTCAGCTTGAACTGGGAAAATATCGAGTACGGCTATCGCATGGACGGCCCCCACGACCCGCAAGCCGGTCATCGCTTCGACAAGCGTCATATCCTCATGGATCCCTACGCCAAAGCGATCGGCGGGCGCAATGTGTGGGGCGCACAGCAGAACAACCTCGGCGATTACATCCACCGCGCCCGTCCCGCCATCGATGACTTCGACTGGGAAGGCGATAAACCGCTCGAAATCCCGATCGAAGCCCTCATCGCCTACGAGATGCACGTCCGCGGCTTCACCCGCCATGAATCATCCGACGTGAAAGCACGCGGCACTTACGCCGCCATCCGCGATAAAATCCCGTACTTCAAAGAACTCGGCATCAACTGTATCGAACTAATGCCCATCTACGAATTTGACGAGTTCGAGTACAGCGGCACCAATCCCGAAACTGGCGACCGCCTCATGAATTATTGGGGCTATAGCACCGTCGGCTTCTTCGCGCCCAAAGCCGGCTACGCCGCCACCGGCGCGTTCGGCATGCAAGTCGATGAACTCAAGAATCTCGTCAAAGAGTTGCACGCCAACGGCATCGAAGTCTGGCTGGATGTGGTCTTTAACCACACGGCAGAAGGCAATCAGGATGGCCCCGTCATCTCCTTCAAAGGCATCGACAACAAGACTTACTACATGCTCACGCCAGAAGGCTATTACTTCAACTTCAGCGGGACGGGCAACACGCTCAATTGTAATCATCCCGTCGTGCGTGGCATCGTCCTCGATTGCCTGCGCTACTGGGCATCCGAGTTCCACATCGATGGCTTCCGCTTCGATCTCGCGACCATCCTCGGGCGCGATCAGTTCGGCGCACCCTTGCCCAATCCCCCCCTGCTCGAACAACTGGCATACGATCCCATCCTCGCCAAGTGCAAGCTGATTGCCGAAGCATGGGACGCGGGCGGCCTCTATCAGGTCGGGTCATTCCCAGCTTATGGGCGCTGGGCTGAGTGGAACGGCAGGTATCGCGATAACGTGCGCCGCTTCATCAAGAGCGACGAAGATACCGTCGCCGAACTCGCGCAACGCCTACAAGGCTCGCCCGATCTCTACGCCTCACGCGGGCCAACCGCGTCCATCAACTTCATCACCTGTCACGATGGCTTCACGCTCATGGATCTCGTCTCGTATAATCACAAGCGTAACTGGGCGAATGGCGAAGAGAGCCGCGATGGTACCGACGATAACAACAGCTGGAATTGTGGACACGAAGGCCCCACCGACGACCCGCGCATCACCGCCCTGCGCTATCGCCAGATCAAAAATGCCGTGACCATCCTCATGATGAGTCAGGGCATCCCGATGATTTACATGGGCGACGAAATGGGGCGCAGTAAAAACGGCAACAATAACACCTACTGCCACGATAGCCCGCTGACATGGCTCGACTGGAACTTGCTGGAGACGAACGATCATCTCTATCGCTTCTTCCGCTATATCATCCGCTTCCGCCACAAGCACCCCGTCCTGCGCCAGCGCGAATACTTCCGCCATACCGATTATGTCGGCAGTGGCTACCCCGATATTTCGTTTCATGGCACCTCGCTCTGGCAACCGGATTGGTCGTCGGGCAGTCGCACGCTCGCGGTCATGCTCAGTGGCGAGCATACTAAAGCCCACACCGGCACCGCCGATGACGACATTTACATGATCTTCAACGCCTATTGGGATCATCTCACCTTCGAGTTGCCAGAACTCCATCGCGATAAGCACTGGCATATGGCTGTCAACACCTATCTGCCATCGCCCAAGGACATCTATTACGCCGGTCGTGAGCCGTGCCTCAAGCGACAAGACGAACTCGAAGTCGGGCCGCGCTCGGTCGTCGTCCTCGTCGGGCAGGGCTAGGACTATTGTCTCATTTATATTCCGACAAATCCGCGTAATAATGAACGTAACAAATTAGATGTACCCTGCACCGCATCTACCCCCACACCTCTTTTGCAGGGTACATCTGTTTGTTTTCCATAACTACTCAAAGGCGTTGCCCCCAACAAAGGACGATCGTTCGTAACTACTCAGGTCAATTGATTTACGCTAGCTTCTGCCCTCAAGACAAGCACGGTTGAAGTCCCTCTCCTAGCCACATAGTGGCGGTCGGGAGAGGGATTTAGGGTGAGGGCTGAGTAGTTACGGCGGTCGGCAGAGGGATTGAGGGTAAGGGCTAAAACACCGTCCACGCTAGGTTTATACCGTGTGGACTTACGAACAGCCCGCCCGTTGCAGGGTATAGCGCTGGGTGCGCGTGTTATCGCCTTCGTTCGTCTCCGGTATTTCCCCGCGTGCGTCAACTGTCAGCACGACTTGATGTTCTTCCTCGAAGAAAGTATTGCTCGTGAGCGATGCCGTGACGACGAAATTCTCGCCCGGTTGCAACACGGGGAAGCCGCCCTGTGTGTTGGCGGTGGTGGTGCCGCTCGCCACGTGCCGATCAACGATCGATATGATACCACTGCTATTCGTCGGGCCTGTGCCAGAGTTGGTGATATTGATGAACAGGTCATAACTCTCGCCACAGCGCGGCGTGTTCGGCTCAAGGCGCAAGCCCGTAATTTGCAGATTCGCCACCGTGACCGGAGTCGCGGTTGCTGGTGGCGTAGGCGTTGCCGGCGGGTTGATGCGTGCCAGATTGCTGACACTGCCCGTCACGTTGACGATGCTCGGCGCGACAAAACCGCGACGACCGTTCTCTAGCTCGACGTAATACCAACCATTCCCGCGACTGCTCACGCCGACGATGCGCGCGCTCTCGCCTGTCAACAACGCGCCGACAATCGGATATGCTGTGCTATCGCCGCGCCGCACGTTTGCATCCACCTGCGCCGTCACGATCGGGTCACCGGTGGCGAGTGGTGTCGGCGACGGTAGCAAGGTCGGGCGCACCACGTTGACATTGCCAATTTGTGTCGGAGTCGGGGCGAGGGTCGGGCGTGTTGAGCCGCCCGTGTCATTGCCGCCCACCAGTTCAAACGGCGTTTCGTTAATGACGCGCAGGGGACTCACACGATAGATCACATCCGCGCCATCAGCGAGGAACACGCGCAGGCGTATCTCATACAGCCCGTCGTCTGTGGTCGTCGTGTTCCAGCGCCCGAGTACGTCGTTTTGCACCGGGCTATCGCTGGGCAAAGTCGCCACCAACCACGGGCGTTGCTCGTCCGGCAGGGCATCCGGTCCCAGTTGAAGCTCGCGGTATTCCACACGATACGAATCGAAACCGGTCACGTTGGCACTGCCGCGAATCTCGACAATATCCGTCAACACGTAAACCGGCGGCGGAAATGTGATCGCCAGCAGGTCAGCATCTTGTGGCGGGTCTTGCGGGGTGATGTCCTGCGCGCTGACCACCGTCAGCAGGGCAAACAACAAACTCATGAGCAAGGTAGCGCGTTTTAGCATCGGGTCATGTCCTTTCGTTAATCCTGTGAACGTTCTCTCCTATTGTAATGCCAAATGCTAGCTCACCGCAAAACGCGCCCACCAATCGTACCCCTTGCGCCCGCTCACTCATGAGTAAAGATAAGGCTGGCGCGGTTCGTCCACTGCTTCAATCTGCGTCGGTTGGATGATTGGCACGAACTCACCATCGAACTCGCCCGCCTGCAACGTCCCTTGAACGCGAACCCACGTCCCGTCCGCATATTGATCCGCACCGGCATAATCGACCGGCAAGCCGATCGCGAAGGCATCCGCCACACAACAACTGAGCGTGAAGCGTGCCGCCATGAACTGGTCGGCGGTCATCCCCGGCTCACGATAGACAAACGCCACCACGTCCACCGGCAAACCGTCCAGCGTCGCCGGGCTTTCAACACGGTTGAACTCGCGCAACCAGTCCAGCACATTGCGATTCTCCGGCGCGATGTGTTGCGATGCCGCCGCGCTCACACCGCCCACCGGCGCTAAGCTGACCCCGCCCGAAATCGCGTCCACGCTCAGCGGTTGCGAGGGCAATAAGCCGAACACCAGCGGAATCGCGGCGACCGAAATCGCGCCCCACGAGAGCGGCATATGAGCGTTGGGGTGGGTCGGCAGGGGCATCGGCTTCAGCAAGCGATACACGCTCCATAAGCCCAACACCAAGAAAATCGCCAGCCCCACATACGATAACCACATGAAGCGCAGGTTGATGTAATTGGCGAGATCGCCCGTCACCACCAGCACGATGAAATACAAACATAAGCCCAATAAGATGAAGGCTTTCAACCACTCGCGCCAGTCGCGGCGGGCTTTGACCTTGATCTCAATCTTGTCCGATTTCGTTTTCGCCATCGCGTCATCGTTCCTCATCGCTCTACCAACAGATACACGCTGATTGTGGCACAAGTCGTCTGTCGCTTCAAGCGCAAGCCCTCAGCGTCAGCTATCTGCATCTGTCGCGGCGGGCAACACTTCGATGAAAATCGGCGATCGCCCGCGCAAGGCCTGCAACAGACTGATCGCCCGCTTCAGCAAGCCGTACTTCTGGTTGAGCGCGGCGTTTGCCGTCTTGCCCAGCGCCGTGCCATCCGCGTGCAAATACGCATACGCCGTCATGCGCTCGCCCGTGATATTGCCCTGTGCATCACAGGGCGCAATCTCGACCTCGTTGGTGTGGCGCAGGCGCTTCACCTTGCCGCTGTTATCCGCCGTATAGACGTATAATCGTGCGCCATCCTGCGCGAACCACACCGGAGTCGGCACCGCTTTACCGCTCTTACGGTACGTCGTCAGGCTCATGTATTGCTCGTCTACCAGCATCGGATACGGATTCTCGTCCGCCATCGGTCGCTCTCCTAACCTGTGATTTAATGATGACTGTTATTATGATGGCATACACGTACAATCATCAAGTGAAGGATTACCGCCGACGATGTTAAAACCCAATCCCGCCGACGCTCTGCACTCAGCACCCGTGAGTGATCTCGTCGTGTTGCTGCTCAAGCAATTTCGCCGCTTGCTCAACCAGCACGACATCTCCCTGACGACCGCACAAATGGAACAGATCGGCGCACAGGTCGCCTCTGGCACCCACGCCCCCGATGCCGTCGCGCTGGTCGCCGCCCTGCACGCGCTCGTCGCTGAAAGCGAAAGCGTCCTGCGCGACCGCTTCGACCTCAGCTACGCGCAATCGCTCGCCAGCGATATGAACAGCATCGGCGGCTGGGAGACGACCGCCGACTTCTTAGAGATCGCCAACCACAAGAGCAATGCCGAACTCCGCATCTCGGCTGGCGCATCTCTGCTGGTGTTCTTGGGCGATACACGCTATGCTGAGCATCTCTTCACCGCTATTGCCGACGATGCCGGCATGATGGATGTCGATGCGATGTTCGCCAAGCGCGCGCTCTCGCATCACACCGGCGTTGATTTTTCAGCAGAGGATTGGGACGCGCAAGTCCGCGCGCGCCTGATATGACATGAAAGGATAAGCTATGGCACAGTATAAATTTCGCTACGAGTGGTTCAACGATGACAAAAGCGCCATCCGTTACATTCTAGAGGAGGGCTGGAACTGGCGCGATTATCACGCTGGCGCACGCGCCGCCGCCTTCTCCGTCCCGCGTGAGCCACAGGCGAGCGTCACCATCATCATCGACGTGCGCGAGGGCGACCGCTTCCCCGCCGGCGCACCCGCCCACATGATGACCTTCGGCAATCAGGTGACCCCCGCCTTCACCGGCAACGCGATCGTCATCGGCTTGCCCGACGACGTGCGCCCGACCCTGCCTCTCGATACCGATGGCACGCTCGATGCCAAGCACGGGCGCGTCTACTTCGCCCGCGATGACGACGAGGCCCGCGCCATCCTGCACCAGCTACAGACCGACGACTCTTGACCGATCATGCCAGATCCATATTCTATGGGTTATGATGCTTCCTGTATCTGTACCTGTCTAACCGTCGTATTCCGGATTCTTTTCCAGATATTCGACCACGACATCAACCAGACGCGCTTTGCTCACCGGCTTCGAGATATACCCGTCCGCGCCTTCGGCAAGGATGCGCTCTTCATCGCCATACATCGCGTTCGCCGTCAGCGCGACGACGGGAATGTGTGCGAGGTGGCTCTGTGCCTTGATGCGCTTCGTCGCCTCTAACCCATCAATATCCGGCAGGTTGATGTCCATCAAAATTAAATCGGGGATTTCGGTCTCCGCAAGGGCAACGCCGCTCAGCCCGTCTTCGGCTTCTAGCACATCATACCCTTGATGCTTGAGGATTTTACGCACAAGACGCATATTCTGTGGATTATCTTCGACACACAAGATTCGTGCTGGCATGGCTTATTTTTCTCTCTCATTGGCTATCTGCTACAGTGTAACACCGAATCATCCATCGCTGACGTAAAGATTACCGCCAGCCTACGGCGCTTCTTCGCCCTCGCCAACCGGCTCGTTATCAGTCGTGATGCTCGTCCACGAAGGCGTATCCTTATCCAGATAGCCATAAATCGGCTTCTCGTTACGCAAAATATCGACAAAAGTCAGCATATCGACCATCGGCAAAAAGATCGACCCCATGCGATTTTCCAGATCAACCACCGGCTGTGGAAAGTCGCTCGCGGTCGTCAAGAAGTATACATCCAGCTGATAATTCCCTTGGTTCGTCACGCCACGCCCGATACAGCGCACCAGCCCCCGCACCTGTGCCGTCACACCGCCGAAGTCGCGCTCCTCTAGCTGCCGAAACACCACTTTATATTCCTGCACTTCAAACCATATGTGTTTCACGAGGCTCTCTCCCCTATCGTTATTGTAAGCAAACGTGGTTCTTTCGTATCTTGCGTGGTTAAGCTCTTTTTGTTCCCTTTTTTCAAAATGGGCAAGGTCAAGAAACGACAGTTCCTTGTGGGGTGCGGGGGCAAAGCCCCTGCAATAACAACCACGCGACATCCCAAAGAGCCGCGAACGTAAATATATTGTAAACGATTTGCCCATAAAAGCCACCTGTTACGGCTTCGGGTAAGACTACAAAATAACGTGGTCGCGTCTCGCGATAGCCCGCATCCCCCTCAATTTTGGGGGCAAACATTCTCAGAATTATTTCTTATACTATAAAGTGTAGGTGGTCTCGCCAAACGCTAAAGCGACTTGGCTATCTCTTTAGGCTCATGTGTAAATGTTGTGCAAAGTGGGACGCTGTCCCACACCCTGCAAAAGGTTTACGCTTTTTGAAACCATTTGTTTTTAACGCAATTGCGTTGAAAAAAGCAAGCTGTGAAAGTTTTGGTTGAGCTTTTTCAAAAGCTCAGGGGTCTTAAAAGCCCTAAATGGCTATTGCACACGTTCGACATAAGAGCGCAAAATGAATAAGGTCAAGGAACGACAGTTCCTTGTGGGGGTGCGGGGGCAAAGCCCCTGCAACAAAAACCACGCGACATCCTAAAGAGCCAACAGCACCTTTAGTGTGCTTACAGGTGTGTTTCGATAGACATTGCCCATTCGCTACCAACGCTGTAGCGGGAGACTACCCAAAGCGCACACACATGGATAAATTATCAGCATATGTACACATTATCAAGGACTATCACCCACCATGTTCAAACGACTAGCGATCGTCTTATCTTGTCTGTTGCTCATCACGGCTCTGCCCGTCACCGCACAGGACGAAGACGACTCCACGACCATCGATCCTGAATTACAAGCCGTCATCGACGATCTGAACCAGTACACCACATCCTTTCGCGGCTTAGACATCCTGACCCCGATCGACGTTGACTTCCCGACAGTTGCTGATCTGCGCGACTACCTGAATGAGACTTTTGAAGAAGAATTCACCGACGAATTCATCACCGATGCGATGAATTTCTATGTCGTGTTCGATTTCTTGCCCGCCGATTACGATCTCTTCAACGAATTGCTCGATCTCTATAGCGCACAGGTCGCCGGTTTCTACGATCCCGAAACCGACGATATGAACGTCATCCTGCTCAGCGGACGACAACCAACCACCGACTTACCCTTCCTTGAGCGCACGACCTACGTGCATGAGTTCGTCCACGCGCTCCAAGATCAACACTTCGACCTGACGAGCTATCTCGAAGCGGGCGACCCCGAAAATAACGACCAGCAATTGGCGCGTCTCGCACTGGTCGAAGGCGATGCCACCACCGTCATGAACGAGTACACCATCGCCGCCGCCGAAGCCAATCCAGTCGGCACACTCTTACAACTGGGCATCGCCGCCGCACAATCGCCGCAAATCATCGCCCTGCCGCCTGATACGCCCGCTATCTTCGAGGCAGAGTTACTCTATCCCTATCTCGCCGGCGAGAGCTTCGTCCGCGCAATCTTTCAAAATGGCGGTTGGTCTGCGGTCAACGCCGCCTACGCGAACCCGCCCAGCACCACCGAACACATCTACCGTCCTGAGACTTACTTCGCGGGCGAAGTGGCGCTAGATGTCCCTATGATTGACCTCACTAGCAGTCTCGGTGACGACTGGACACAGGTCGCAGACGGGCGCTTCGGCGAGTTTTACCTGCGCCAGTATCTCGCGCAAGCCCTCACCAATGCGGATGTCGAACGCGCGGCAAGCGGTTGGGGCGGCGATGCTTACCAGATTTATCAGGATGCTAACGGCGACCTCGCCTATCGTCTTGATATTCGCTGGGACGACGCGACCGAAGCAGACGAGTTCAACGCGCTCTTCGCCGTCTACCTCACCGAAAAATACGGGGTCACAGGCGAGCAAATCAGCACGCCTACCTGCTGGTCAGGCACATCAGCCGCCGTCTGCGTCATCACCACGCCCACCGGCACCGAAATCAGCTACGCCCCCACGCTCGAAACCGCCCGTCTGATGGCTGGCGAGGGCTAAACCCATAGACTCAATCATCTGATGCGCTCAGCGTCGGATCAATTCCGTACAGAAACGCGATCGCATCTTCCACACGATGGAAGGTGCGATACTGCGCGAAGGTCTGCCGGAAAACCGTATCAATCACCGCATTCACATCACGATCGACATACAGCACATAGCCCAGGCGCACGTCCCCGCGCAACTGCACGATAATCGCCTGCAAGGTCGCATATCGCAACAGGTCACTAGCTACCTGCGTCGCCGCGCTCGTATCGATGATGATGTGGATCAGGTCGGCATCTGGCTCTGCCCGGCACAGGTCATCAGCCGTCTGTATCCCGCGTTGGAATACCTCGCGCACCAAACGCCCCTCAAATTGCAGAACGAGTACCCGTCCCGCCACCGCCCACATCGTTTGATAGGGCATCTTGTCTACTTTCTAACTTCGTGTACGAACAACAGAAGCCGGTTCTTTCGTATCTTGCGTGGTCAAGCTCTTTTTGTTCCCTTTTTTCGTAATTACTCAGCCCTCACCCTAAATCCCTCTCCCGACCGCCACTATGTGGCTAGGAGAGGAACTTCAACCGTGCTTGTCTTGCGGGCAGAAGCTGGCGTAAATCAATTGACCTGAGTAGGTACCTTTTTTCAAAAAGGGAACGCCAAAAACTTTTGCGTTGTGAACGCATAGCGTTCACAATGAATAAGGTCAAGGAACGACAGTTCCTTGTGGGGGTGCGGGGGCAACGCCCCTGCAACAAAAACCACGCGACATCCCAAAGAGCCTATAAGCCCAACCCTATCAACTTCATCCTACAGATGCAAATAACAATTCGTAACACTGACGCTTCTGTTAGTAATCCCGCGCATCAATTGCGCCACAAGCCCCGCCCGCACTCGACACGCCCTGTTTTCCTGAGCGATCACGGCATATTGGCGTTATCGGATCAACAACCTCTGCTATATAATGGGGTTATACTTATCGACAGCACCGTTTATTGTTCAGTAGCCTTCGTTATCTATCACCAGACTACTTCACGAACGCTACTGCCGTCATCTGCAAATTACTGTTTTTGAGAGAGGGGCACATGGCAGATGTAGCCAGCACGAACATCAACTCGCAAGCGACAGACGACACGCACCAACTGACACGCGTCCAGAAGCTCGCGTATGGCGCGGGCGATTTAAACGCCGCGATCGCCGCCGCAATGACCGGATTCTTCTTACAACCCTTTTTGCTCGATATTGCCGGCTTACGTCCAGCGCTCGTCGGCATCATCTTCTTAATCATGAAATTGTGGGATGCCGTCACCGATCCACTCGTGGGCAATCTCGCCGATCACACCGATACCAAATGGGGACGCAAGCGCGCATGGCTCTTGTTCGGCGCTGTACCCTTCGGCTTGACCTTCTGGCTCGTGTGGTACGTGCCGGGCTTCGGCACATGGGCGCTCTTTGCCTACTATCTGGTGATGAATATCGCCCTGCGGACAGCCTTCACGGCGGTCAACGTGCCGTATACCGCCCTCACGCCAGAGCTAACCGACGACTACGACGGGCGCACCCAGCTGACGACCTATCGCTTCAGCTTCTCTCTGCTCGGCGGGCTGAGTGCGATCGTCCTGCACGCGCCACTCGTCGCCCTCGCCGGCGAGAATAACCCCGAACTCGGCCACATGATCAGTGCCACCGTCTGGTCGATCGTGATTATTGCATCAGCGTGGGTCTGTTATGTCTTCACCTTCGAGCGACCTAAAGCCAAAAACGCACCAAAAGAAGAGATGCTCTCGCCGCTTGGGGTGATGCGCCTGATCTTCAACAACAAGCCCTATCTGTACATCGTCGCCATTTATCTGCTCTCGTGGATGGCGGTGCAGATGGTACAGGTCAATCTCTTGCTCTACCTGCGCTACTGGTTTGACGATGAGAGCGTCTTCCAGATTTTAGCTATCGTCATTCAGGTGACCGCCTTCGTCTTTCTCGCGGTGTGGGGGCGCGTCAGCCAGACCTACGGCAAACATCAAGTCTACGCCATGGGCGCGTCAATCTGGCTCGTCGTGATGATTGCGATCTACTTCATCCAGCCCCAGCAATTCTGGTTCTTAGCCATCGCTACCTTCTTCGCCGGCGTTGGCACGTCCGTTGCCTACCTGATGCCCTGGAGCATGTTGCCGGATGCCATCGAATACAACGAACTGCACACCGGCTCGCGACATGAGGGCGTGTTCTACGGTTACTTCGTCTTCTTCCAGAAGATGGGTATCGCGCTCGGCATCGCCTTCTCCAGCTTCGTGCTGGACGTGGGCGGCTACGTGCCGGCGATCCGCGTTGACCAACTCTCGCCCGAAGCACAGGCGATCATTCAAGCTGACCCCGATAACGCTGTCGGCGCGGTGATTAACTTCGAGGGCTTCGAGTGCGAGATTTACCGCCTGACAGATCGCTCGGTCAACTGTAATCAACCCGAAACTGTCCAGCAGATGTTGCGGATTTTCGTCAGCATCGTGCCGGCGGTTCTGCTCACCTTGAGTTTGCCATTAGCGATCTTCTTCCCCCTGACGCGCGAGACATTCGTCGATATTCAGGAACAGTTGAAGAAGCGCAAAAACGACCAGCGCACCCCATGAGCGCCCGCTAGTCTGCGCCCCTTCTCCCGATGATCGCAAACGTGACAAGAGGCAGTGCGCGAATGTGAGGGTTTGCTAGAGCGAACCCGCTACACAACTAGACATGAATAACGCCCTCACGCCGTGACGCTCTTACTGCGCTCGGCAACTTGTAGCAGGGCTTGGACTGTCCGCATGTTGTTGACGCTATCATGGGGATGGAAGCGGGGCGGACGCTTCTTGAGGATCGACTCGGCGAAGTCTTCGACCATCAGTTGATAATGGTCAGCGGGCGGGATCACAATTGTCTCTTTCGTGTCCCCGCGCCACACATGGATTGATGTCTCTTTTTCCAGATCAGGGACATATGCCGTCGGGACTTGAATGCGCCCCTCTGTCCCGCGTATGTCGTACATATGCGTGCGGTGCGCGCGCAAACTCGCGTCAAAATGCCCCAGCACGCCCGATGGAAATTCGAGAATACCGGTGGTCGTCTCGTCAACGTTGCTCGTCTCGCCAAATTGGGCGAATGCCTGCGCCTTAATCGGCTCTTCGCCCGTCAGATAGCGCATCGAGTTGACACAATAACACCCGACATCCATCAGCGCACCGCCGGCTAAATCCTTCGATAAGCGGATATTCTCGTCATCGCTAACGCTGAAGCTGAACGTCGCGTTGATCGTGCGTAACGCGCCGATCGCGCCGCCGTCGATCAACGCTTTCACGCGGTCTGTCTGTGGATGAAAGCGATACATGAAGCCCACCGCGAAGTTGATCTTCGCCTTACGAAAGGCGCGTACCATCTGCCGCGCTTCGTCCGCTGTCGGGGCGAGTGGCTTCTCGCACAGCGTCGGCTTCTTGGCATCGGCACATTTCATCGCCCAGTCAAAGTGCATGCTGTTCGGCAGAGGAATATAAATCGCATCGACCTTGTCATCCGCCAGCAGAGCTTCGTATGTGCCGTGTGCTGTCGGGATGTCATGCGCTTTGGCGAACGCATCAGCGCGACTCTGATCGCGACTGGCGACTGCGGTCACAGTGCCATTGCTCGATTTTTTGATCGCAGGGATCACGCGCTTCGCGGCAATATTGGCTGTGCTGAGGATGCCCCAGCGAATCTTGTCAGTCATTACAAAATCCTCACAATATTATCATAGCTTAGTACCATTATAGTGCGGACAGCCCATAACGCGAATCACTGGTGACGCTCTCAGTCATCGCTTGTCCTCTGTTTTTGTAAATTCGAGATATGCTGGATCAGGTCAATCGCGCGGCTCAAACTATGATCCATCATATCGAGACGTTCAGTGTCGATCTCATCGTCATTTCGCTGTAAAATCGTAACTACTCAGGTCAATTGATTTACGCCAGCTTCTGCCCGCAAGACAAGCACGGTTGAAGTCCCTCTCCTAGCCACATAGTGGCGGTCGGGAGAGGGATTTAGGG
>DAOTTV010000104.1:0-26922 GCA_034437755.1 Anaerolineae bacterium
TGGATCACCGCGTTGATCACTTCGTTGAAGTCGCGGTCACCCGTCGCCATGATGATGACATCGCCTGACTCCGGATGGGTAATATCGGTGATGACATCGCGCGCGATGCGTATATCGGCGCTGTTCTTGCCGGGCAAGTTAAAGACCGGATCAATATTCGCCAGCATCATACGTGTCGGCGCATTGTCGGCAATCTCGCGCCCAGCATCATCGACCAGCGGCGGTAAAGTGCCACGCTGTCCCCATGGGGCATAAGCCGCCATCTTGACGACTTGCCCGTGTGCCTTCGCCTGCGAGACGAGGCGCGAGATCAGGTGATCGAGATTGACGACGTAGCCCTGCTCGTTGAGGCTGATCGAAATATTCTCGAAATCAATGTAAACCGCGACATTCTTCGATTGCAGACCGAGCAGGGTCTCCAGCGGTTGGAAGATAATTTCATCGGCGAATTCCGTCCCCTTCAGCACATCCTCTGCGCCCCACATGCGGATGCGTGCGCTCCGTGTCGTCTTGATGCGTCGGATGAGCGGCAGTAAGTCGCGGCTCGTCGTCGCCAAGATCAGTTCATCGACGGGATCGGGATCATATGAGAAGTAATGAATGATGAGAATATCAGCGAGGCTATCACGGTGCGGTACGTCGAACACATCATAGCCCGAGGCTTTGAATATCAATTGCGGGTCGGGCATGTTAGGGCGTTTTTTGTACGCATCCCAATTAGCGACCGCAATCGCTCTCAGTTTATCCGAGCTGACCAAACCAGCGGCAAGCGCCGCGCTCCCCCGCAGACCAACCGCTAATTCCTGTACATCGACAGTCATCCCCCGCAGTTGGAAGCGTTGAAGTAGGTCATCAACATCAACAATTAAATAAGCTGCCATATCTATTCCTAATAATCGCGCCATTCGATACGAATGACATAGGTACACTCTCCCGTACTATCGGGTGAGCCGTGAGTATATATTTAAAAGCATCATACAATGGATTGTGAATAACAACGTAGAGTTCTATTATCGCCAGTCCAGTAGGTTAAACAACCCCTAAATGCTGTGTCTACTGTATAACAACTTCCATCTTTTTTCAGTGAAGATTACCCAAATAACGACTGTGGAAGCGTTTCCATTTAGTACTCTTACTTGTGAATGTTAGCACAATACTGTTAAACGCTTGTTAGAAAGCCTGCGATAGCTGTTTAAAATATCCAATGTAACTACAATATGTTCGCCAATTTTGAAATGATGTGGAGTGATCGTTTTTAAGTCGTTCACAAAAGTTCATAAGCCGTTATGTAAGGTCGGGCTATAGCCCGACCTTACCAAAAACCAGACCATTTCTTATTTTGGCGAAGGTGTTGGTTAAAGAACCCTCTTTTTTTCGATGGCACAATTGGCACAATTAAGGATAGAAACTTATGCAATATGGCGTTGTTATGCCTCATTATGAATTGCCGGCAACCCCGATCGCGCTTCGGGATTTTATCATCGGCGTTGAAGAACTGGGCTACGATTATCTGCTGGCATACGATCACGTTATCGGCGCGAACCCCGACCGTGAAGGCGGTTGGAAAGGCCCCTACACCTATACGCACACCTTCCACGAGGTCTTCACGCTGTTCTCGTTTGCGGCCGGCATCACCGAAACGCTGGGCTTTGCTAGTGGCATCTTGATCTTGCCCCAGCGCGACGCGTCACTGGTCGCTAAGCAGGCGGCACAGGTTGACTTGTTGAGCAATGGTCGCCTGCGCCTGGGGGTGGGGGTGGGCTGGAACAAAGTCGAGATGCAGTCACTTGGCTTCGACTTCCACAATCGGGGCAAGCGCATTGACGAGCAAGTGCGCGTGATGCAACAGCTGTGGCAACATGAACTTGTGACCTTCAATGGCGACTATCATCATCTGGATGATGTCGGCATCAATCCGCTGCCGGTGCAACGTCCGATACCGGTGTGGTTTGGCGGCGGGGCTGATGTCGTCCTGCGGCGGATGGCACGACTAGGGGCGGGGTGGATACCAAACGGCATGACCCCTGATCGCGCCCAAGCAGTGGTCGAGACCTTGCGCGCGTATCTGGCTGAGAACGGGCGCGATATGTCAGCGTTTGGCATTGATGTGCGCCTGAGCATGAAGCGCTTGCCCGAAGATACGTGGGATGATTTCATCGCTGGATGGACACAACTGGGCATGACGCATCTCGCGGTTATCACAATGGAGAACGGTTATCGCACGCCCGATGAGCATTTGGGCGCGCTGGCACGCTTCAAAACCTACCTTGATGGATGATTCGAGCTAAGGCGCGACTCAAAGAGCTGTACTCATCACAAGCATGCTGACCATTAGCACTACCGACCAGAAACGATCGAGTTGCCTTTGCAAGCGTTCGATAATCGGGGCGAGGCGCTCGTTCTCGGCTTCGGCGACGATGCTGGCGTTGGTGCGCTGGTCGTCAGCTTCATCGATAATCGCCTGATTAGCATCGAACTGGGATTGCAACTCATCCAACCGTGCAGGCACATCAGACTGGTAACGGGCAGTGGTGAGTGTTGTCTTATCGACGCGCAAGTTCTTCTGCATGAGGGCTTCGTGCGCCTCTGGATGACCGCTATTCCCCAGTGCTTCGACCGCCTGTTGGCGAACGTCGCGGTTGGCGTGCGTCAAAAATGGGCGCATCTGGGCGACGGCAGTGCTGGCATGGAGCTTGCTCAAAATTGCCAGCGCATTGATGAGCGTTGCGTCGTCGTCTGACTGCAAATGATGGACGACAGCTTCTATCGCTGGCTCGCTAACAACCACGAAGGCGCGGTAATAGCGTTCATTATTCGGCGGCATATCAATGTAACGCATCAACTCTTGTAACAACTCCTGCCGATCTGGTGGCGTGGTTTGTAAATCTGCCAATGCATGATCGGCGTTTTGCACGTCGCGTGACTTCGCAAACCCTATCTCTTTGGATGCGGTTTGCCAGTCGGGTAAGTCACCGGCGATGACAATCAGCGCCACTTTACGCGCAGCGTCGCCCCGTTCGCTCGCGTCTTGTAAAAGTTTTTCGTTTGCTTTGCGATCATCATCATCGTCGTTATCTTGTCCCCATAAACGCCGTATGAAATTCACTCGGCCCCTCCTGTAAATCACCAGATGATACACGCATTATTCAGCGCGCTCATCAACATTTTCAGCATTACGTTGTCTTACGATACCATACTTACGAAATATTGATGAGGGGCAATCACGGGAATTTGTAAGATTATTATGCATTACAGCAATAAAAATAATGTAACTACTTAGGGGCGTTGCCCCCGAATCCCACAAAGGACGATCGTCCTTTGAACCTGTACCCGCCGAACGCTTTGCGTTCGGCAAAACTGGGGTGCAGGGGAGATATCCCCTGCTGGGGCGTGGGGTGAAACCCCACAAGAAGACTCTACCTGAGTAGTTACAAAATAATAACAAAAAAAGAAGGCATCCATGGCAGAAGTGGATGTCAATGCTTGCTCAATGTTTTGGGCTGTTTATAGCTGTTATTCAGGTTAGTTGTGTCTCTTCTTCGGGTTCAGGCTGGATGACCGTGCGCCGCACATCGCGCATCATCGCTTTAAACTGGGCAATGCTCAGTTGTTGCTTGGCATCGCTCATAGCCACGGGCGGGTTAGGATGCACTTCGACCATCAACCCATCGGCACCGCTGGCTTTGGCAACCCGCGCTAAGGTGTTGGCGATGTCGCGCCGTCCGGCACTGTGCGAAATATCGACAATCACCGGCAGGTGTGTCTCTAGTTTGAGCACTGGCACCGCGCTGATGTCGAGCGTGTTACGTGTGGCTGTTTCATAAGTGCGGATGCCGCGCTCCATCAAGATCACCTCTCTGTTGCCCTCGCTCATGATGTATTCTGCGGCGTACAAGAACTCGCGGATATTCGCGCCGAAGTGTCGCTTGAGCACGACGGGCTTGTTAGTTTTGCCAATCGCGCGAAGCAAGAAAGCATTTTGCATGTTGCGCGCCCCCACCCAGAACATATCGACGTAATCGCTCATCATCGGGATTTGCGACATATCCAGCACTTCGCTCACCAGCTTGAGCTGATATTTGTTGGCGATCTGGCGTGCCATCTTCAGGCCGTTCTCGCCCATCCCTTGGAAGTCGTAGGGCGATGTGCGCGGCTTAAAGGCCATCGCGCGCATGATCGTAATGCCTTCTTCGACCAGTGCTGCCGCGACTTCTTCGTATTGCATATAGCTTTCGATGGCGCAGGGGCCCGCAATCACCTGGAAATCTCCCGCGCCGATATGCCCCGCATCGCCCATGTCGATCACCGTGCGTTCGTCTGCGGTCTGCCGCATGACGAACAAGTTCGAGCGCGCGTTCTGCTCGTTGACAGCCAGCGTCGCCTTGAAAATTTCTTTGAAGAGCGCCTTGATAATCTCGTTGTTAAACGGCCCTTCGTTCGCCAGTTGCAGTTGTGTCAGCTGTTCGGCTTCGTGTTCGGGGTCGTATAAATCACTGCCAGAGCGCGATTCGATCTGGGCGAGTTGTGCCGCGAGGCGGGCGCGTTCGCTGATTAGGTCTAATAATTGCAGGTTGGTCGCGTTCAGTTGATCGCGCAGTTGCTGGATGTCGTTAGAACTTGCCATGGGGGGGATTATCCTTTAGCTTGGCTGGATTGTCTGTAAAAGTTGGCGCACGAGCTTCGCATAGTCATCAGGACGCTCCAGATGAACCGTATGACCAGCGCCGGCGACCACAATCAGGTCACTACGGGGTATCACTTGTGCCATGCGCTGGTTGAGCGCGACATACTTCTCGTCGTATTCACCGACGAGCAATCGCACCGGAAGCGTCAGATGGGGCAGGGCATCCCACAGGGGTGGCATGACTCCCGTACCCATACCGCGCAGGCTATTCGCCAGACCACGCGGGCTATTCTGTAGGCGTTGTTGGCGTAGGCGATCACGCACGGCAGGCTCAAGCTGGCGCTGGCTATCCCACAGTGCGAGTGTCTCCCAGTAATCGACGAAAGCCCTGATGCCCTCGCGCTCAATGCGATCGGCGAGCGCGTAATCCCATGTGCGCCGTGCATCGCGCTCGGTCGATGTTTGTAAGCCGGGCGCGGCACTCTCTAGGATCAGCGAGCGCACTTTATCGGGATGATGAACAGCGATCGTCAATGCTAGCCGCCCGCCCATGGAATAACCGAGCAGATGCACCGGTTCTGTGACCAGCGCCATGATCTCAGCGGCGACATGCTCAATCTGGTAACGCTGGATGTCAGCTGGTTTGGCACTTTGCCCATGCCCGATGATGTCCGGCGCAATCAGGCGATAGTCATCCTGTAATTGTGTCATGAGCGTCTGCCAGTTGCGCGCACTGCCGGTGAACCCGTGTAATACCAGCAGCGGATCACCTGTGCCACGTCGCACAACCTGATAAGCGTTATTATCTGTTGGCATGGCTCATTCTTCTCGCTCTGCTAGATGATAGACATAGCCTTCGACCCCGTTGCCGAAGATTTTAACGCGGCGGGCGAGATAGCCATCATTGACGAGACTTTCGATCAAATCAATCAGGTGTGGCGTTTTAGCGCGTTGGAGTGCGCGGGCGATCTGCGTGCGCGTCATACCGCCTTCATCATAATCGGCGATTGCTGTCAAAATCAAGTTGAGCGTCTCATCACGCGGGCGATGATCTTGCATAGGTCATCATCTGTCTTCTGTGTACGTCATCGCTTTGATTATACACGCTCCACAGGCGCATGAAAACGAGCGAGGGCGCGTGGCATTCATCATGGTATTGTGGGCGGTTTTGGCTGACAATATGCGCTGATATGACGAAATGAGGCGCAATGACCACGCACTCCCCATCCGACAAACGCTTGTTAACGACCCGTCGCGGTGTGAGCTTGCTCATCGCGGGGATGATCGTCGCCATTATGCTGGCGCAGGTTGATTGGGCGGCGTTCTGGCGTATCCTGCGCCAGTTATCGCCTGTCCATTTAGTGGGCGCATTCGCGGTGTATGTGTTGCTCAATTTCTTTCGTAGCTTGCGCTATATCACCCTGCTCGATCGTCCGCTACCGCTGTTGCGCGTGTTTCCGATTGCGCTTTATCATAATTTTCTCGTGCGCTTGTTGCCCTTCAAGCTCGGTGAGATTTCGTACATTGTCCTCATGCAAAAGCGGCTCAATGTACCGGTCAAGGCGGGTGTCAGCAGTTTGTTTAGTTCGCGCCTGTTAGAGTTACTGGTGATTGTTCTGGTGGCGGCGGTTAGCTTGCTCGGGTCGGGTGATGTCCTTGCATTACCATATCAGGGGGCAATCGCGGGGGTCTTGGTCGCGGGTTGTCTGGTAGGTGGGGTGCTTGGTTTTTATTACATGGGGGCGATTTTACGGATGATTGCGCGTATATTGCGGCGGGTGTTCGCCGTCTCTCTGTTGATGAGCATCGCGGATAAGCTGGACGGGCTGGCACAGGATTTCGACCGCTTGCATCACCCGCGCATCTTCGCGCTGGCCTTGTTCTGGTCGCTCTTTACGTATAGTTGTAGCTTTGGCGTGAACTGGATTTTGCTCATGGCGATTGGCATCCAACCGGATTTATCGACACTGGTCGTCCTCGTGAGTCTGGGCATGTTCGCGACAGCTTTCCCGTTTAATATTAGCGGTTTCGGCGTGGTTGAACTCAGCTGGGGCTTCGGCTTGACGGTGCTACTGGGGCTGACAATGGGCGAGGCTACGTCAATTGGCTTGATGCTTAACGGGTATCAGTTGTTGTGTGCGGCGCTATCGGGGGCAATGGGATATGCGGTGGTGCAGTGGCAAGCACATGAATCAAAATGGGGTGATGACATATAAATATTCGATGCCATCACCCCATTAATGTGCCGGCGGATCATTCTCCATCGGTCACACCTCCTGAAAGTGTTTTCAGTACGTACAGTTCAGTTGTTAAAGGTGTGTTATCTGTACTTAATCATACATTCATCTATTTGTCAATTACGATAAACATTACAATTTCTGTGTCGTCTCGCGCTGGATGACCGCGAGTGGCGGCAGATCGGGGTCGGGCGCGTCGATGCCTTCGACCATGCGAATCAGGTGTGCCATCGCAATCTCGCCGCTGAGTTCAAGATGTTGGCGCACCGTCGATAAGCCGATCTGATGACTGAGTTCGAGGTCGTCATAGCCCATCACGGATAGATCATCCGGCACGGTTAACCCGTGGGCTTTGGCGGCGGCGATGCAGGCGAGGGCTTGTGTATCGCTCATGGCGAAGATCGCGGTTGGGCGCGGGGCTTGTGCTAGCAGATCGTAAGCCATCGCTTTTGCCGCCTCAAAGCCGGATGCACCGACGCGCATCAGGGCATTATCGGGCGTGATCTGATACTCGCGCAGGGCCTTCTGATAGCCGATATACCGATCTTGACTCACTGAAAAGCCACCGGCATCAATCAGATAATTGCCGACGTACCCGATGCGACGATGTCCTAATTCAAGTAGGTGTTTGGTCGCCATGTAGCCGCCGTCGACGTTGTTCGTGCCGATGCACAACCAATCATCTGCACCGAAGTGGTTGATACCGATGAAGGCGATCCCTAGCCCGCGCAGGAGGTCTTTCTGCTCGTCCGTCAGATCGATATCGATCACTAGCAAGCCTTCGATCATGCTATTTTCGAGGATGAAGGCGAAGCGATCGTCGTAATAGCGTTTGCCAGCTGTGGTATAGACGGCAATCTCGAATGATTCTTGATGCGGATGCAGGGCGCGTTGAACGCCACGCAGGCGCTCGGAAAAGGAATGATACTCGAGGAAGGGGCGCGTCATCACGCCGATAGTACGCAAAGTATTTTTACGGGGAAGCTGACGGGCGACTGCGTTGGGGCGATACCCGAGTTCGGCAATCGTCGCGAGGACAATCTCTCGCGTTTTCTGGCTGACTTGTGGGCTATTATTCAACACCCGTGAGACTGTCCCAATGCCGACTCCGGCAGATTGTGCAACATCGCGAATCGTGACTTTACTCATGTCACTTTCTCAAATTGTCTACGATTGAGCTATAGTATAACGCATTCATCGGTATTTTGGCGAATAGTGCGCGCAGGATGACGATACACGGCGGCATCATCATCCTGTGGCGTGGGATGTTGAGGCGGGTTTAGCCTTCGAGCAAGAGGCTTTCGGGGTCTTCGATCAGGTCTTTGACTTTGACGAGGAATTGTACGGCATCGCGTCCATCGACAATGCGATGATCGTAGGTCAGCGCCATGTACATCCACGGACGGATGACGATTTCGCCATCAACGACGACCGGACGCTCTTTGATACCGTGCAAGCCGAGGATGCCGACCTGCGGGTAATTCAGAATGGGCGTGCTCATCATACTGCCGAAGATGCCGCCATTGGTGATCGTGAACGTGCCGCCGCGCAAGGCTTCGAGTGGTAGTGTGCCATCTTGCACTTGCTTGCCGTACTGGCTGATGGTGCGCCCGATTTCGGCAAAGCTCTTGCGGTCAGCATCGCGGATCACGGGGACGACTAGCCCTTCTTCAGCCCCGACCGCGATCCCGATGTCGTAGTAATCTTTATTGATGACGTAATCGCCGTCGATTTCGGCATTCAAGCGCGGGAAGGCTTTCAACGCGCCGATTACGGCTTTTACGAAGAAGGCGTTGATGCTCAGGCTGGTGCCATATGTCTCTTTGAAGGCGGCTTTGCGGCGGGCGCGCACATCGTTGACTGCGCTCATATCGACTTCGTTGAAGGTCGTGAGCATGGCGGCGGTTGCCTGTGCCTCGACGAGACGCTTGGCAATTGTGCGGCGGCGGCGCGATAACTTCTCGCGTGTTTCGCGCGCGTCAAGCTCGCGCTGGGGTGCGGGGGCGCTGGTCGCTGGTTTGGATGCTGGGGCGGGTGCTGGTTTGGACGCGGGCGCGGGTTGGCTCTGCCCGTCGATATAAGCCTGTACATCGGTCTTATCGATCTTGCCATCGCGCGCGGGCACTTTGCTGAGGTCGATGCCGAGTGCCTGTGCCATATTGCGCGCGACGGGTGTCGCTTTGACCTCGCTACTGCTAGTGGCTGGGGCTGATGCTGGTTCTGCTTCGCTGGTGCTGGGCGCAGCTTCTGCCTGTGTTGTGGACGCGCTACTGTTCGCGCCGTCGCCATCTTCAACGATGCCTAGCACCTGATGCGCGACAACGTCTTCATCTTCACCCGCGACAATTTGCTTGAGAATACCGGCGCTCTCGGCGGCGACTTCTAGCTGTACTTTGTCCGTCTCTAGCACAACGAGAACGTCGCCGATTTCAATGTTATCGCCCTCTTGTTTGAGCCATTCAGCCACAGTGGCTTCGACAACGGATTCGCTCAATTCCGGGACTGTGATTTCTGCCATGTCGTAGTTTCTCCCTCTCACGAGACTATATACATCATGTGCCTTGCTGGCACGTCGTCAACGAAGCGGGCCGCCATTGAGCGCCCGCTTCCTGCTATTATGGTTTACGATGGTTGCTTATCAGCTTTGTGGCGCGGGTATGCGTCGTCTTTTTCAAAATCCCAATCGAAGGCGTATTCGGTAATCATCGCCTGATTGATCGCCCACGCGGTTTTACTGCCTTCTGCTGGGCTAGAACTACGCCGCCGCCCGACGTAATTGACGGGGATCGACATGCCGATCATCTTCTTCAGGCGATAGTTCATGAAATCCCACGCGCCCATGTTCTTCGGTTCTTCCTGCGCCCAGACCACCTGTGTCACGTTCGGATAGCGAGCTGTGATCGCTTGCAGTTCATCCAGTGGGTAGGGGTACAATTGCTCGACCCGCACGAGCGCGACATTGGGGTATTGCTCGCGGAACTTAGCACCGGCGAGATCGTAGTAAAATTTGCCACTGACGAAGACCAGCCGTGTCACGTCGTCCGCGTTGACCCATGCGTCATCGATGACGGGTTGCCAGCGACCGTCGGTGAAATCGTGCATGTTCGCCGCAACGATCGGATTACGGAGCAAGCTCTTAGGAGTCATGACGACCAGCGGCAGGGGGTCATTTTCTAGTAGCAGGGCTTGTCGCCGTAACAGGTGGAAATATTGCGCGGCGGTCGTCGGGTTAGCGATACGCATATTGATTTTCGCTGATAGCGATAAGAAACGTTCGACCCGTCCGCTGGAGTGATCGGGCCCTGCGCCTTCGTGTCCGTGGGGCAACAGCATGACCAGCGCGGGCAGGTCGCCCCATTTTTCACGCGCAGAGGCGATGAATTCGTCGATCACGTTCTGTGCGCCGTTGACGAAATCGCCGTATTGCGCTTCCCAGATCACGAGGGTATGGCGTGCGAAAACATCGTAGCCATACTCAAAGCCTAGCACCGCCTCTTCTGAGAGCGGGCTATTGCGAATCTCGAAGGATGCGTGCGCCTGTGGAAGCCGTTGCAGGGGGGCGAGATCTACGCCTGATTTTGCATCGTGCAAGACGGCATGACGATGGCTGAAGGTGCCGCGCTGGCTATCTTGCCCTGTCATACGAATTGGGATGCCATCGGCGAGGATGCTGGCAAACGCGAATTCTTCCGCGCCCGCCCAGTCGATCACGCGCTCATCCGGTTCGTTGAAGACTGTGCGTCGCTTACGAATCGTCTTCTCGAAACGTTTGCTATAGAAGTTGAAGCCTTCAAGCGTCGCGGTGAGGCCGTCATTGATCGCAATCAAATCATCCCGCGAGACAGTCGTATTGATCTGCTTCGCCGCGCCTTTCTCCGGTTTTTCGTAATCGAGATCCGCAATGCCGGATTGATTGGTACTCATCGCGTCGTGTAAATCTTGCAATTGTGCGTAGTACGTTTTCTCTAGCTCTTCGGCGAATGCGGCGCTCACTGATCCGCGTTCTGCCAGCGTCTGCGCCCATAGCTCGCGCACGCGCTGATGATCGCGCACGATGTCGTAGAAGAGCGGCTGGGTGAAGCCCGGCTCATCGAGTTCGTTATGCCCGTAACGGCGATACCCGACCAGATCAATCAAGAAATCCTTCTCGAATTTAGCCGTATACGCCGCTGCCATCCGCGCTACTTCGATGCAGGCGGCAGGGTCATCGGCGTTGACATGCACGATCGGCACGCGATAGCCCTTGGCGAGATCGCTCGCGTAGAGCGTACTGCGTCCATCGACGGGCAGAGTCGTGAAGCCCAGTTGATTGTTAGCGATGATATGCACCGTCCCACCGACGGCATAGCCCGGCAAGCGCGATAAGTTGAATGTCTCGGCGACGATGCCCTGACCGGGGAAGGCGGCATCCCCGTGAATGAGAATTTGCATCGTTGCGTGGGCGTTATAGCGCGGTTCGCCGCGTTCGCTGGTATCGCTGGCGGCGGCGCGTGCCATGCCAACAACCACCGGCGCGACCAGTTCAAGGTGGCTGGGATTGGGCGACATCACCAACTCAAGATCGCCATCTTCGATATAATGCACCGCGCCCTTGTGATACTTCACATCGTCCACTGTCCAGCCAACGGCTTCGTTCTCTTCGGCGCGGCGGGCAGTATCCGCAAATTCAGCGAGGATTTTACGATAATCGCGATTCATGATGTGTGCCAGCACGTTCAAACGCCCGCGATGCGCCATGCCCAGCGTCAACAGGCGGGTGTCGGTCGTGTGGGCGGCATACGCGACCATTTCGTCCAGCATCGGCACCATCATATCCAGCCCTTCAATTGAGAAGCGATACTTCGTCGGGAAGGTGCGCTGTAAGAATTGTTCCAGCATCTCGATTTGTGTCAGGCGGGTGAGGAGGACTTGGTCGTTTTTGCTGGTGGCTTCGTAGGCAAACTCACGCGCTTCAGCCACGCGCTTGAGCCATTCGCGCTCTTCGAGGTTCTGGATGTGTTCGTTATCGTAACCGATCGAACGGCTATAAATGTCACGCAAGATGTTGATCGCTTCATAGGCGTTGTCCGTGCGGTGGGCAATCTCGCCACTGACGACCAGCCCCGGCGGCAGTTGGCGCAAGTCCTGTGCGCTGATGCCGTGCGTTTCGGGATCAAGGGCGGGGTCACCGGGGGGCGGATTGCCGAGTGGGTCAAGCTGGGCGGCTAGATGCCCGAACTGGCGAACGGCTTGTGCGAGTTCCACCGCCGCGACGACCTTGTGCATGTCCACTTGTTCAGTCGCCGCTTTTGCCGATGGCGCGACAGTGCCGCCGTTCATCGCCGCCAGTGCTGTGGTAGGCGACCACTGCCGGAAGAAATCGGCTGTTGCGGGGTCAACCGCATCGGGGGCTTCTTGGAACTTTTCGTAGAGTTCCATCACGTACCCGATATTCGGGCCGTAAAAATCACTTGGGGATGACATAGGCTAAGTTAATCCTAATTTCATTTTCACACAGTGCCTATATAGTAGCATATGTGAGCCCCAGATTAAGCACCGAATTCTCAGCGCATGCCGACGAGATACTGTTTGTGTGGGGAGATGTCGCTCAGTCGAAAAGGGCGCGCAAGGTCTTGAAGATGATGATAATATCGCGTCCGAGCGTCGGGTTTTCGACATATTGTAGATCAATCGCCAACTTAGCCGGCATCACTTCCTCGATGTACATCTGCTCCCAATCATCACCTGTGAGTAAGGCTTCTTCATTACGATATTCGACTGAGGCTGGGCTGGTAATGCCGGGACGCACGTCGAGGACGCGCCGTTGCTCATCGTTATATAGCGCGACGTATTTGGGGGCTTCTGGACGCGGGCCTACGAGTGACATATCACCGATGAAGACGTTGATCAATTGTGGGAATTCATCGAATTTGGTGCGGCGCAACAAACGCCCGATCGGTGTGATGCGCTGATCCTGTGCGCCGGTGACAGCTGGGCCGATCTTATCAGCATCGACGACCATCGAACGAAATTTATAGAGCTTGAAGGGGTCACCATCGCGCCCGATGCGCGTCGCATGGTAAAAGATCGGCCCCGACGATGTCAGTTTGATCGCCAGCGCGATCACCAGCAGAACCGGTGACAGAACACTCAGCCCGATTCCGCTAGCGAGGATGTCGAAAGCGCGCTTGAGCATCGTTTACTTGCCGTAGGTGTCCACGATGTTGGTCACTGCCGCGATCACGTCAGCGACGTTATCATCGCTCAAGCCGGAATGCAGAGGAAGCGAGACGGTGCGCTGATATTCACCATATGCGACCGGATAATCTTGCGGTTGGAAGCCGTATTTATCAGCGTAGAAGGGATGCAGATGTACTGGAATGAAATGGACGCTCGTGCCGATGTTGCGCGCTTTCATCTCGTCAATGAATTGTGCGCGGTCGATGCTCAGATGATCGAGATTGAGGCGCATCACGTACAAGTGCCACGCATGTTGCACGTTATCGCGAGCGATCGGCGCTTGCAGGGCATCCAAGCGACTGAATGCGTCGTTGTACATCTCGACCACTTCGTAGCGGCGTTGTTGCATCTGCGGCAAGCGCCCCAGCTGGACTAAGCCCATTGCGGCTTGGATGTCGGTCATGTTGTACTTGAAGCCCGCTTCGACCACTTCGTAATACCATGATCCGGTTGCGCTATAGCGTTTCCACGCGTCGCGGCTCATGCCGTGCAGGCAGAACAGCTTCGCCCGTTCGATATATTCTTGTTTGCCGGTCAGCATCCCGCCTTCGCCGGTGGTCATGTTCTTGGTGGCGTAGAAGCTGAACGATGTCAGATCGCCGATGCTCCCGATCATCTGCCCCGCGAACTGTGCCGGAACTGAATGGGCGGCATCTTCGATGATGTACAGGTCGTGTTCGTCGGCGAGGGCTTTGATCGCGCTCATATCGACCGGATGACCGGAATAATGCACGGGCATGATCGCTTTAGTGCGCTCAGTGATGGCTTCGGCGACACGCTCGGGATTCATGTTCAGTGTATCGGGGTCAATATCCACCAGTACCGGTTTTGCGCCGACATGCTCAATGACGTTGACCGATGATGTGAAGGTCATGGTTGTTGTGATAACTTCGTCGCCCGCGCCGATGCCCAGCGTCGCCAGCGCGATGTGCAAGCCGCCCGTGCAAGAGTTCACGCCGAGACCGGCTTCAGCATTGACGAACGCGGCAAAATCCTGTGCAAATTGGCGTGATTTAGGGCCACTGGTCACCCAGCCAGATCGCAGGGTATCGACCACAGCGGCAATCTCTTCTTCGCCAATATCCGGTGGCGAAAACGGCAAGAACTCGTCGCGGCACACATAACTTGATGGATTAGCTGTCACAATATACTCCCGAGGATACGATAAAGGTTATTGAGTCTGTGTCGTTTGCATAATAGCAGAAAAGACGCGAGCGCACAGGGTAGACCCCCGTCTAGATGCTGGCGACGGGGGGATTTTACAACATCTTTCTCACAACTGGGCGACGAAGGCGCGCAGGCGCGTTTCCAGACCGTCGCGCACGTCGATGAACGATTGCAGGATGCGTGCATCGTCGCCGGTGATAGCCGCCGGATCGGGAAAGCTCCAGTGAATGCGCTCGGCTTTGCCGGGGAATACTGGACAGGTCTCGGCGGCGTTATCGCAAACGGTGATGACGTAATCGAAGGCTTGATCGAGATATTGCGTCAAGCTGTCGGATGTGTGCTGGCGGATGTCGATGCCGCGTTGTTCCATAGCTTGGATCGCATAGGGGTTGACCTGTGACGGCTTTGAACCGGCGCTATAAATCTCTAAATCCTCGCCGCCGATTTCTCGCAGGAGACCTTCCGCCATCTGCGAACGGGCTGAGTTGGCTGTGCATAAAATGAGTACGCGGGTTGTCATGCGTGTTGATCTTTCATCTGTGTCATAAGGGTAGGTGTGTCGTTGTCATGTGACTTTGAGAAACTGCTCAATGCGCGACTTGATGCTTGCCGCAACATCGACGAATGCTGTTGTGCGCTGATTATCGTCGCGCACTTTCGACGGATCGCTGAAGCCCCAGTGGATTTGCTCGCCTTTGTCGAAATGCGGGCATACTTCACGCGCATAATCGCAGACGGTAATCACATAATCGAAGGATTGATCTTGATACTCGCTGATGTGGTTGGATGCCTGTGCGCGAATATCAACGCCGAAGTGATCCATAGCGCGGATAGCATCCGGGTTAACGACCGTTGGGTGACTGCCAGCGCTGTAAATCTCTAGTGCGTCGCCACCATAATGCCGTAAGAAGCCCTCAGCCATTTGCGAACGGGCGCTATTGTGTGTGCAGAGTACTAGCACGCGCAGAGCTGTATCTTGCTGGCGATGTGGTTGGGCGACAATCGTGTTCAATTGCTCGCCGACGCTCATATATTGTTCGTTGAGTGCTGTGATATTCAAACTATAATAAACATCGCGCCCATCGGCATCACTGCGCCGGTTATGCACAATGTCGGCTTCACGTAATTGCTTGAGATGATAGGAGACAGCGTTCGCGGGTTCGCCTACCTGATTGACAAGCTCGTTCACGCGGTAATCGCTACGTCTTAGCGCAAGCACCAAGCTCCAGCGCAAATCATGCGCCAACAACTTGATGATCTCTGGCGGTGCTTTGAGTTTTGTCATGTTTGCCTTTATAAAAAACCTATCGGATTAATTCAAACTCAGTTGAAGCATATGTGAAAAGCAAAGCGTGGTCAAGCATTTTGCGATCTCTTAATATTGTGCTGGTTCGGGGTGTTGCGGTATGCTCTTGCATACGAGATATGAGCACACACCGCAAGGAGCTATGATGCACTTCGACCCGACCGACCACCCGCACCGCCGTTATAATCCGCTCATGGGCAATTATATGCTAGTGTCGCCGCACCGCATGAAGCGTCCGTGGCAGGGACAAGAAGAAGATGTACCTGTTGATGAACGCCCCGCACACGACCCCGATTGCTATTTATGTCCGGGTAATACGCGCAAAAGTGGCGAGACCAACCCTGATTACGAGACGACATTCGTGTTCACCAATGATTTTTCCGCGCTCTTGCCGGATGTGCCACCAGCGCCGGAATCCACGCATCCGCTCTTGCAAATGGAAAGCGTACGCGGAACGTGTCGCGTGATTTGCTTCTCGCCACGTCATGATCTGACGCTGGCGTTGATGTCGCCGCCGCAGATTCGCACGGTGGTTGATCTGTGGGCTGATCAAACGGCGGAACTAGGGCAGACGTATCGCTGGGTGCAGGTGTTCGAGAATCGCGGTGAGATGATGGGCAGTAGCAACCCGCATCCTCACGGGCAAATCTGGGCGGAGAACACCTTGCCGAATTTGCCCAAGCGCGAAGACGACAGGCAACGGGCGTATTATGCCGAACACGGCACGCCACTTCTGCTGGATTATGTGCAACTGGAAATCGAACGTGAGGAGCGCATCATCGCACAAAATGACTCGTGGGTGTCGCTGGTACCATTCTGGGCAATGTGGCCTTTTGAGACGATGATCTTACCCAAAACGCACATCCGACGGATGCCCGACCTCGCCGCTTCCCAGCGCGATGATCTCGCTGACATCCTCAAGCAGACGCTCGTGCGCTATGATAACCTGTTTCGCGTGTCTTTCCCGTATTCGATGGGATGGCATGGCGCGCCCTACGGCAACCCACAGGACGATGTGAGTCACTGGCAGTTACACGCGCACTTCTATCCGCCGCTTTTACGCAGTGCGACGGTGCGTAAGTTCATGGTTGGCTACGAGATGCTGGGCGAGTCTCAGCGCGACCTGACAGCGGAGCAAGCCGCTGACCGTCTTCGCAGTCTGCCGACGACTCATTATACGGAAAGCGAGTGAGCGATGTCCCTATACAACGACGTGCAACAGGCTTTTGAAGCCAGCTACGACAGCACACCAACGGCGATTGTTCGTGCGCCGGGGCGCGTCAACTTGATCGGTGAGCATACGGATTATAACGATGGCTTCGTGATGCCGATGGCGATTAATCGTGCGGTGTGGATTGCCCTGCGACCGCGCGACGACCAGCGCGTACACATCAAATCGCTCGATTTTCCAGATGCGATCGACATTGATCTGGCGCATCTGGAAAAGGCGAAAGCCTCTCCGACAGAATACGTCAAGGGCGTGGCGTGGGCGTTGCAGTCAGCGGGCTATGCTTTGCAAGGCTTCGACGGTGTGATGAAAGGCGATGTGCCAATCGGGGCGGGCTTGTCGTCTTCGGCGGCGCTAGAGCTAGCAACGGCGCGGGCTTTTGCCTACGTCAGCGACTGGGAGTGGTCGGCATCGGCGATGGCTTTACTCGCCCAGAAAGCAGAGAATCAGTGGGTCGGTGTCAACAGTGGTATTATGGATCAGATGATTAGCGCGGCGGGGCAGGCGGGTCATGCCTTGCTGATCGATTGCCGTTCGCTAGTGGGTGACCCGGTGCCGTTGCCCGATCATACGGCTGTGATTGTGCTGGATACCGGAACGCGGCGCGAACTGGTGACATCGGCGTATAACGAACGGCGCCAACAGTGCGAAGCCGCTGCCCGTCACTTCGGCGTGCCGGCTCTGCGTGATGTCAGCATTGATGCCTTCCACGCGGGTAAAACGGGCTTGCAGGATGTCACCCACCGACGGGCGCGCCATATCATCACCGAGAATCAACGGGTGTTAGATGCGCGTACAGCGATGCGCGCCAATGACCCGCAGGCACTCGGGGACTTGATGCAGGCGAGTCATGTCAGCTTGCGCGATGATTTTGAAGTTAGCAGTGACGCGCTCGACAGCATCGTAGCGATTGCTAACGCGCATGATGCGTGCTATGGTGCCCGCATGACGGGCGCGGGCTTCGGCGGGTGTGCAGTGGCGCTCATAGCCAATGGCACGGTCGAGGATTTCGTGGCGACTGTCAGCCAGCAGTATACGACCGCTACGCCTCATACGCCTGCGATTTACGTCTGCGAGGCGACAGCGGGCGCGGAATTACTCATGGTCGAGTAGGGCATACTGCTGACCTGTAGTACATGACCCATTTACTTTAAATAAACGTAACTACTCAGGTAGAGTCTTCTTGTGGGGGTTCACCCCACGCCCCAGCAGGGGATGTCTCCCCTGCACCCCAGTTTTGCCGACCGCAAAGCGTTTGGCGGGTACAGGTTCAAAGGACGATCGTCCTTTGTGGGAATTTGGGGGCAACGCCCCTGAGTAGTTACAAAAAATCAGGGATATAGAAAGACATGGTCACAACGTATATGGGACAGAACAACGACAAGCAACAGACAACAGAAACGCTCGCTTATGGCATGACGCGCCGCTGGGTGGATGATGACCAGATAGCGATTGTCAAAACACAGGGGGATATGTCACACGCCGCGATAGATGCGTGGGCGGATATGCTGATTGAGATGCTGACCGACTGGCCTGCTGGGCAGGATATCGCCTTCTTGCATGATTTACGCGCCCCAGCACAGGGCTTGAGTCCTTATGCGCGCCGGCGCGTGATGGACATCCTCGCCGCGATTCCCGATGATCGCCCCACGTATACTGCTATTCTCTTACCGCACACGTTCGTCAATCGCATCATCATGATGTTCGTGCGTACGCGCCCCTTCCGCCAGAAACAGCACGATGTGCGCGTGTTCAACACGCAAGAAGACGCGCTAGCGTGGTTGCGCGAGCGCCTGCATCAAGCGCGATCGGGCTAATCACGAGCGGGTATAATCGCGCTCGAGCTTATAAATCGCTTCCGGCGGCCCGATGACGATCAGTTGCGCGTGTCGCTTGATCGTGTTGTTGGGATTGGGCGTGATAATCAGTTGTCCCGTCGGTTCTCTCAGCGCGAGGATGCTCACGTTATGCTCTGATCGCAGTTGCGAGTCGGCAATCGTGAGGCCCTCAAGGTGCGTATTCGCACTGACGTAAATCTGCCCGATGTCGATATTACGCCCGTCACCGAAGTGAAAAATCTGATCGAGAAAATCATGCACAGCTGGGCGCAAGAGCGAGAGCGCGATGCGATGCCCGCCGATCTGATAGGGGTTGACGACGCGATCAGCGCCGGCGCGGCGGAGCTTGCTCTCGGTCTCTTGTCGCGCGACCCGCGCCACGATGAACGCACGCGGGTTAAGCTCGCGCGCGGTGAGGATGACCATCACGTTATCGGCATCACTGTTGAGCGCGGCGACCACGCCCTGTGCCCGTTCGATCCCTGCGCTATAAAGCACGTCGTCGGTGGTGGCATCGCCGGTGATGAAGGGAGTCTTCGCCTTTAGCAAATCGTCCTGTAAATCCTCATCGCTATCGACCAGCACAAAGGGTTCTTCGCGGGCTTGCAGATCACGAATGATCTGTCGTCCCATGCGCCCATAGCCGCATACGATATAGTGATCTTGCATCTCGTCGATCATTTTATGCATCCTCCGTAATTGTAAATTGCCCCAGAAGATCGGCCCCAGCGCGAGGCTGATGGCGTTTGTCAGCGCAGTGGTCGCCGCGCCAACGCCGAGATAGATCAAAATGATAGTGAAGATGCGCCCACCGCTCGATAACTCCCGCACTTCGCCATAGCCGACGGTGGCAATCGTGATGACAGTCATGTAGAACGCATCGACAAGTTCCCAATCTTCGAGAAGCATGTACATCACCGTGCCGAAGCCGTTGAGCAAGATCAACAGCACAAACGACCCCTGAAACCGGCGAATCGGGTCGTTGAATAATTCACGCGAGAGGCGATTGAAATAATTCAGCAGTTGCACGCGCAACGTCAGGTATCCTGTCTGTTTAGCTTGGCGCTTACCTACCATGCTAGTAATCATAGCAAAAAAACGCGATATTGCCCGTGTCATTAAGCACAACAGAACGAGGAATATCCCCGCTCTGCGTGTTCATCATCAATTTAGGCGCAAATTCGCGCCTACGTCTGTTAGAGGCGTTCGCCTGCCAAAAATTGTTGGGTGAGTTCCGAGGCGATTTCATCCGCGCGATAGGGTGTGACGTTGCAATTCATAAAGTAGAACGTCCAATGAATGGATTCCACAGCATAATAATTGCCAGTGGGGATGCCTACCTGTTGAATCGCCTGTCCAATTGTCGATTCAATCTCGCGCAGTTTGTATTCTCCCCCGTATTCACGCACTAAGAAGTGCCGCCTTTGCATTTGCACGCTTACCTTTACTGATGACATCCATCTTGTTGAAAGTTATGCCCTAATCATAATGAATAAACATAAATGACAGATGATTGTGCTGTGACAAATATTTGAAATTCTGCATATAATACACACTCGATTCATCTCACCCATCACAAGGAGCAACCCATGAATATTTTGATGATCGGCGGTACGCAATTTGTCGGGCGTGCCATCGCCCAAGCCGCGCTCGATAACGGACACGACCTGACGCTATTTCATCGCGGACGCACCAACCCCGACTTATTCCCGCAGGCGACGCACATCTATGGCGACCGCATGACCGACATTGCCAATCTGGGCGATCGGACGTGGGATGTGGTGATCGATACCTGTGGCTATGTGCCGCGTGCCGTTCGTATTGCCGCCGATTACCTGAAGGATCGGGGGCAACGCTATGTCTTTATCTCGACAATTTCGGTCTATGCCGACGCTACCACCAGCGGACGCGACGAAAGCGCCGAACTCGCTACGCTGGATGACCCGACCACCGAAGACGTGACCGGCGCGACCTACGGCGGACTCAAGGTGCTGTGCGAAGAAGCCGCCGAGGCGATCTTGCCGGGGCGCGTGTTGGTGATTCGTCCCGGTCTGATCGTCGGGCCGCACGACCCCACCAACCGCTTCACGTATTGGGTGACGCGGGTCGCACAGGGCGGCGATGTCCTCGCCCCCGGTGACCCTGACGCACCGACGCAGTTCATCGACGTGCGCGACCTCGCCGCGTGGACGATCCACATGACGGCGACCCAGCAGACGGGCATCTACAACGCAACCGGCCCAGCACAGGCGCTGACAATCGGCACTGTGCTGGAGGCTTGCCGGACGGCCTCTGCGCCCAGCGCACAACTTGTCTGGGTGGCGAATGATTTCTTGCTGGCGCACGATGTCGCGCCCTTCAGCGATTTGCCGCTGTGGTTGCCCCACGCAAGCGGGCAAGCCTTGATGCAACTGAGCATCGCCCGCGCCCGCGACGCTGGCTTGACCTTGCGCCCGCTGGCGGCGACGATCGCGGATACCCGCGCCTGGGTCAATCGTCTCGCTGACGCACCGGGACGCGATCGCGCCGGATTGAGCGCCGAACGCGAGCGCGAATTGTTGGAAGCGTGGTACAATCAGGGGTGAGATGCGCGAGATATTTGTCTATGAGCCGAGCGCATCATCTGATGCTGTTGTTATAGAATTTCGGAGTTACAAGATATGCGAAGTACCATGCGGATTGTCATTGCTTTGTTGTTGCTCGTCCTCACCGTCGCGAACGGACGCGCCCAGACCCAGATCGCGCTCGATTCGACCACGCTCGGCGTGTTGACGGCGGACTTGCCACAGGCGACTTATAGCTTTAATGGAACGGCGAACACGTCGGTCATCATCGACGTGCGGTCGATCACGCCGAATTTATACCCGCAGGTGATCGTCCTTGATCCGAACGGCACGCTGGTGTTCCTTGATGATAACACCGACCAGCGCGATAACGTCACGACTAGCCTCACGCTATCGGCGACGGGCACGTATAGCATCCTGATCGCCGGTAGCAGTCCGTCCGGTGGCGAGTTCATCCTGAGCCTCACGTCGTCAGCGGGTGCGAGTTGCGAAGTCTACATGAGCGCTGTCGTCGCTGAAGTCGATCGCCAGTGCCAGAACACCGCCCGTAACGAGCTATGCTACGGCAGCCGCGATATTCAGGCGCAGTATGCTAACGCGGGGGCAGCGCCTTTCAATCAGCCCGGCGACATCATCCCCGTGACGGATTTGCAGAGCTTGCAACTCTCGCAATTGAACGAGGCGACAAATACGTGGGGCGTGGCGCTGATGCAATTGCAGGCGAACTTGCCCAACACGCTCCCCGGACAAAACGTGACGGTCTTGCTCTTCGGCGATGTGACAATCACGCCCGATCAACAGGTAGCCGCCGGCGCACCCCTGCAAGCCTTCTACTTCACCACCGGCATCGGTGACTCGGCGTGTGAGGATGTCCCCGATGATGGCATCGCGATTCGCACGCCTTCTGGCGCGGGCGCGATCCAGCTGACGGTGAATGGGGTCGAATTACAGATCGCCTCGACCGTCTACATCACGCAATCCGCCGACCAAACGCTGGACTTCACGACGGTCGAAGGCGTGGTCGTCGTCGAAGCACTGGGGGGGGTGCAGGTGGCGACCGAGAATCGGCGCGTGCGCGTGCCGATCAATGCGGACTTGCGCCCCAGTGGCGAACCGCAAGCGCCGGAAGAAATCGACCCCGCGCAATTGCCGATACCAGTGCGCGAGGTCACGCCGCCGCCACCGCCCACCGCCACGCCGACCACCGCCGCGACTGCGATCCCGAACCCGGTGGTGCGCGCGACCGCGACTCCTGCTGTGACCGCAACCCCCGGCATTGATCTGCCCGCGACTGGCCCCTGCATCCTGACGACCTTCGAGCCGGTCAACGTCAACGTGCGTTCAGGGCCTGGCGAGGGCTTCAGCGTCGTCAGCTTCATCGAACCGACGCGCAGTTATCGCGTGATCGGGCGTAATAGCGCGCGCACTTGGTATCAGATCAGCAATGGTTGGGTGGCGGGGTTCGTCACGCGGCGCGGGGGCGATTGTACGACGGTGCCGATCACTTATACGCCGCCGACCGCAACGCCGGCGATCACACCCACGCCGACCATCAACCCGAATTGGCGCATCGCCGGTGATGACGAGCGCCAAGTCACGATTAATTACACCAGAACCGGACAACAGCATTATCTCGTCGGCAATCTATCGTACCCGCAGGGCGATCGCACCGATACTGTGACGTGGTTCGCCTATGGCAGTATCTCTAGTGGCACCGAGTTGGTCATCACGATTCACTGTGAGGGCGAGCAGATTCAACACGTTGCGATCCGCACGCCGGATGGCTCATCGCGCACCTGCCCGCCGCTACAATCGCCCTATCAGTTCATCACGAGCAATCGCGTGTACCTTGAAGGCGGTAACGTGCGGACCAGTATCCTCAATACCGCGCCCTCCGGCAGTTACGTCACATGGGTGGTCGATTTTGCCGTGCGACGCGCCGGCAGGTAGGCGATCCCCCCAGGTCCCTCGCTCGCATCCGTGGCGAGGGGCGCATAGCCCGCGCTAATCTTCATGCCGATTTCATATTGCTGTTATCGAATCGGTGGGAGAGCGTGATACAATATCCCCTGATTGTGCAAGAAGTCTTCAAGCATACAAACCGTTCATACACCAGATTGTGCAGGATAAAGACCCATGCCCCTTCGTCGATTATGCGTCACTGTGCTTTTGCTCGCACTGTGGATTGTTCCTACACCCGCACAGGACAGCTTAGAAAATCTGCTCGACCTGACGGTCAGCGCAGGCTATGCCGATGCTTACCGCCCGGATGATTGGTTGCCGGTGCGCGTCACCGTGCGTAACGAGGGCGAGAGCATCAACGGACGCATCACCGTTCGTCCCGAAACGTCGGGGCGCGTGGTGACCAATGCCTACAGCACGCCGATTGACCTGCCGCGCGGCTCTGAGAAAACCGCCTTTCTCTACATTCAGGCGCAACGCACCACCACGCCGATCGTGGTCGAAGTGCTGAACAGCGCCGGCAACCGCATGGCTCAGCAATCCGTGCGCTTGCGCCCCCTGCAAACGGTCGATGTCCTGCATGTCGTCGTCTCTGACGATAGCGCGAACAGCATCCCGCTAGGCGCGGTGCGTCCGGGCGGGTATCAAGCGCAAGAAGTGCGCTGGACAGTCGAACAATTGCCGCCGGCGTTCCCCGCCTTACGTGCGATCGACACGCTGATTTTCTACGATGTGCAGAGCGACCGCCTGACCGTAGCCCAGCGCGAGGCGATCGGGCTGTGGGTGGCGCAGGGCGGGCAACTGATTGTCGTCGGCGGGCCGGATTGGCAGGAGACGGCGGCGGCGTTCGACGCTTTACTGCCCGTCGTGCCGCAGGATAGCCAGACGACCGACAATCTGGACGCGCTAGCGGATTTCGTCGGGCGTGCTGGGGGCGATCTCGATACGCGCACGCTGGCGACGACGGGCACCGTCACTGAGGCGGGGCGGGTCCTCGTCCGCAACAGCGACGACCTACCGCTGATCGTGCGCCGTGATTATGGCGCGGGCGTGGTCGATTATCTGACGCTTGATCCTACGCTCGAACCGCTTCGCAGTTGGGACGGCTTACCTGAGATGTGGTATACGCTGGTTACCAATCACGGGACGCGCCCCGGCTGGACGCGCGGCATCGTCGCGACCGATGAAGTCGCGCGGTCGCTTGCGATTTTGCCCGGCATCAACCTCTTGCCCTCGGTGTGGTCGATGATCGCCTATATTGGCGCGTATATTCTCTTGATCGGGCCTGTGAATTATCTGATTCTGTCGCGTTTACAGCGTCCGGCGTGGGCGTGGGTGACGATCCCGCTCTTGATCGGCGCGTTCAGCTTCGTGGCGTGGTCGTTCGGCTTCAATTTGCGTGGCAGTGATATTATCGTCAGCCGCCTGAACATGGTGCAGAGCTTCCCCGATCATCCCACAGCGATGCAAGAGCAGGCGGTTGGCTTGCTCTCGCCCCGCCGCGAAACCTACACGATGGACATCCCCGACGATCAGTTCGTGCAGGTCTTGCCAGGATTGGCGCAGAATAACTTGCTCCAGAGCAATATCAGCGTGCGCTCAGCCGAGATTGTGCAGGGCGAGCGCTTCACGGTCGAGAATATCGCGGTCGATGGTGGCATCTTCGGTAATTTTGGCATGATTGGTGCGGTCGAAAAACCGGCGATCAGCGGGCGCGTGACCTTCACCTATCAGCCTGATACCGTCGATGCTGAGGAGGGCGACATCGAAGTCGGCGGTCAGAGCGTGCTGGGCAGTATCCGCAATGATAGCGATATCACGCTGAACGATGCAGTGATTGTCGTGCGTAATCGCTATGCGCGGCTCAGCGCACCGATTGCGCCTGGCGATGTCGTCAACTTCAACCATGATGATTTGCAGACCTTGTTCATCAACGACGACGACATCCGCCCGTCGGTATCGACTTTCGACGCGCTCTATGATCTGACACCGACGTCGCTCTCGAACAATATTTTCTCGCTCAGCGCCAGTCTAATCACGCCGCGCCTGCTCATCGGGCAAGACGCGAGCATCGTTCGTCGCTCACGTCGATTAGATACCGCAACCGAAGACCTTGACGAAGAGGGCGTGCGGCGTTTTGCGTTCTTGCGTGGGATGGCACGCGATCAGTTCTCATCGCAAAACATCGGGCATGACGCTTATCTCTTCGGCTGGACGAACAGCATCGACCGTGATCTGGTGATCGATGGCACGACCTATCAACCGGTCGATACGGCGCTTCACATTGTTCAGTTAGAGACGACTGTCGAACCAGCACCGGCGGGTGCGATGGTGACGATCACGCCCGATTCGTTCACATGGTCGATCCGCGATCGGCAATCGACGGACGGCTTCTTCAACAATTTGCGTCTCATCAATCCCGGCTCGGTGGATCTTCGCTTCACGCCCTTGCCGGGCGCGGTCTTGGAGACGGTCGAGTCGCTGTATATCGAAATTGATCGCTCGACCAGCAGTGCCGGACGAGAAGTCGATGTTCTGCTGTATAATTGGGAAGCGCAGATGTGGGAAGCGGTCGCATTCGACGCGCTGGACTTCCACACGATCGACGATGCCGTGCGCTTCGTCGGGCCGCGCAACATCGTTGATATGCGCCTCGATCTCGACTCGGACATTCAATCCTTCACGGCGACGGCGAACTTACGCATCATTCGCCTGTCGCAACGCGGACAATTCTAACGGCATCAGATGCCTGCACGATCTCAATCAGCTAGCTTATTTACGGAGTGAATAACCGTATGGATACCCATATCATTGAAGAGAATATCATCGTCACGCGCGATTTACAGAAGAGCTTCGGCAATTTTCAGGCGGTGGGCGGGGTCAGCATCACGGTGCCGGCGGGGTCGATTTATGGCTTCGTCGGGCCTAATGGCGCGGGCAAAACGACCACCATGCGGATTCTGACGACGCTCACACGTCCGACATCGGGCGAAGCCTACGTTGCCGGTCACAGTGTCTTGCAGGATCGGCGATCGGTACGGCGTGCGATTGGTTACATGCCGGACGAGTTCGGCGTGTATGAAGATTTGCGCGTGTGGGAATATCTGGATTTCTTCGCCGCCTGCTATGACATCCCGGAGACCGATCGTAAGGTGCTGGTCGGTGATTTGCTGGAATTGGTCGATCTCTCGCATCGGCGTGATGATATGGTCGATAAGCTCTCGAAGGGCATGAAGCAACGGCTATCACTGGCGCGCACGCTGGCACACGACCCGCAGGTGCTGATTCTGGACGAACCCGCCTCCGGTCTTGATCCACGCGCCCGCGTCGAAATCCGTGAGTTGCTGGGTGAACTGGCGAACATGGGCAAGACGATCTTTTTCTCGTCGCACATCCTCGCCGATGTCGAAGACATTTGCTCGCACATCGGCATTATCGAAGCTGGCGAGATCATCATGGAAGGCAGTATCGACGACTTGAAGCAAGAGCTAATGGAAAGCCGCGAGATCATCGTCACCGTGCGCGACCACGACGCGGCTGAAAGCGTGCAAGCCCTGGTCACCGGTCGTGGTGACATCACACAGGTGGAAATCCTCACGCCGCGCAGTGGGCGTAGTCGGGTACGGATTGACTTCACCGGCGATGATGATGGCGTGCTGGCGTTGAACAAACAGCTCAATCAGCAGGATATTGCCATCCTCGGCTTTCAAGAAGTCGAGCGCGATCTTGAGCAGATGTTCATGCGCGTCACGAAAGGGCTGGTGACTTAAACGATGA
>DAOTTV010000105.1:0-42758 GCA_034437755.1 Anaerolineae bacterium
CAGCGTTGTTCTGGCCTGGCATCATCGTTGCAACCGTTGTTTCCCTGGTGGTGATGAAAAAGGTACAGCGTCGGGAGTTCTTTGTCAAACTCCGCGAGGTGGAGCGCGACATCCCAAAGCGCCAGAGGAATTTAGGGTGAAGGCTGAAGTCATGTAAAGGGTTACTATACACGATTGTTAATTACCGGCGGTCGGGCTGGGTGATGGCGTGATGCTCACTGTTGCAGTCGCGGTCGGGCTGGCAGGCGGCATCGGCGTGACGCTCGGTGTCAGCGTCGGTATCGGCGTGAGGGCGGTGTCGGAGCGTGTTGCCTGTGGCATTGGTGTCGGTTCATCGAGCAGGCTGGTACTCGGCAGGGCTTCGACTGCGCCCATATCCCAACGAAGCACGTCATCGCTGTTGCCATCAATCGGGCGCTGGCGACCGTAGTAATCGCGGTCGATCTCGTCGGCATAATCCGGCGCAAAATCGAGCGGGAGCGCGTCGATCACGGGTGAACCGCCGCCGGGCAAGAGCGTGTCCCTGCTGGTGAACAACGGAAGCAAGCTGATATTGAAGGTCTCGCCCGCGTAATCGCCATCGCCGATCAGATTAGCGTAGACTGTCGTCGGGGCTTGGGCCGGGTCGAACGCCAGATCATCGTCGTTGCCCGTGATGATATTGCCCGTCAGCGCCACATCGGGCGATGTAACCAGCACGCCACCGACACAATTGGTCGTACAGGTCGGTGCTGGCGCATTATCAATGATCGTGTTGAAGCCGATTGTCACCGTGCCACTGACAGCTAGCCCGCGCTGATTATCGCGCACGATGTTGTTGAATATTTGCGCGTCGGCGTTGACGTTCATCGCTAGCGTGTTATCGCGGAATAGACTGCGCTGGACGATGAGATTGCTGATCCCGTTGGCATCCAGCCCAACCGCGCTGTCTTCGACGGTCACGCGCTCTATGCGGACGTTATCGCTCTGGACGGAGATGCCTGCCGTCAGCACAGCGCGCTCGCGGGCGCTTGTGACGGTCGTCAGCGTCAGCGGACGGTCGAGCATCACCGTTTCGTTATAGCTGGCGGGATAGAGCGCAATCGTGTTGCCATCGACCGCGACCGCCAGCGCATCAGCAATCGTGTTGAAAGGATTGTCGGGCGTGCCATCGCCACTGATCGCCGCTGTCGCATCGACGTAGAGCGTGCCGGCGATGGGGGCGATCACGATTTGCGTCGGGTCGTATTCATACGCGCCCAAATCCGGCAGAGCCGTACCATCGCCATCGCCATCCAGCGCCCGCGGCTTGTTTTCAAAGTCTACCAGCACATCAGGAATCGCCAGCCCAGCATCAATCGCCGCTGAATCCGCACGCAGGCGATAAATCCCCGCGTCCAGATCGACAAAGGGCGACGTGTTGCTGATGATTGTCATACTGCTCGTGTCGGCGTTGATGAGATTATTCTGGAAAACCCCTTCGTCGTTGTCGTCCAGCAGGTTACCCGCCGGATTTTGCCAGACGATGTTATACGTATAGCGGTTCAAGCCCGCGACGTTGTGCAAGCCACCGAAGTTATTCACCAGCGTATTATGGACGATCACCGAGGTTTCATCAGTGCTATCGACCTGCACGGCGAAGCCCAGGCTGTTATCGGTGATGATATTGTTACGAATATCGGCTGAACTGCCGGTGACGAGCGCGATCGCGCTACCGTTAGGCGCGCTGTTACCGCGAATCGTGTTGCGCTCGATGACCGGCGCGGCGCGTGAGACGTAAATCGCCCCGCCGACGCTCGCCGCCGCGTTGCCGCTGAGCGTCGTATCGCGCACGATAGCCCGCCGGATCGTCACGTCGTCGGCGGTCGTAATGCGAATCGCCGCGCCACGATCCGCCGCCCCATTGCGAATATTCAGCCCTTCGATGACGGTCTCGCTGGTGTTCAGGTGGATCACACTGCCGGCGTTGCCACCATCGAGAATCACGTTGGCTTCCATGCCACGCAGGACGACATCGCGCTTGGTGATGGTCAGATTCTCGGCATATACGCCGTCGTAAATCAGGAGTGTATCGCCACTGCGCCCGATGCGCGTGTTGTTCAAGGCCGTGCTGATCGACTTGAAGGGGCGGTTGATCGTGCCATCCTCAAAGTTGCTACCGCTGTTGACATCGACGTAAATCTGGCGCGGTACATGGACGAAGCTCAGGTTACCATCATAATGATAGCCCAGATCAACGCGATTGCGGTCATTCTCGCCGTTGACGCTGGTCGTGCGCGTGGCTAAGCCAGCCTGCGTCGCTGATTGCCAGCCACCATCAACGGCGGGGCTATCCGGCGCGAGATAATACGCGCCGTCCGGCCCTAGCTGGAAGCGTGGGGCGCGGTCATCCTGCCCGAACGTCCCCGTCTCGAAGATGTTGGTATCGACCGTGATCGCGCTCGGCGCATCGCTGACGAGATCTTCGGTGTTATCCCACAAAATGTTGAACCGAATCAGCGTATCGGGATGATTGGCTTCAATGCCGATATGCGTCACCGCGATGGTGTTATTCTGGATGAGCGCGTCGGCGTTGCTATAAATCCCGCGTGAGCTATTGAGAATCAGGTTGTTCAGCGCGGTGATCGACCCCATTGCCGGCTCGACGCGAATGGCATGGTGTGTATACGTGGCGAGGCTGTGCCGCACCAGCAAATCAGCTTGATTGATGACGCGCACGCCATAATCGAGCCTGTCGAAGTGCATACTCTCAAGCCGCATCGACTGCGCCGATTCCACCAGAACACCGGTGTTCAAGCCGCGTGCGCCGCGCACAGTCATCCGGCGCAGGGCGACATCGCCGCCGGTCACGCGGAAGATCGACACGCCATCGAAGCCCTGCACGACGACATCGTTAGGATTGGCGCTCGTGCCGGTGATCGTCAGTGACTTGCCGCCGAGATTGATACCGCCGATGTAATTGCCGGGTCGCACGTTAATCGTCAGTCCATCGCTCGCCGCTTGGACAGCCGCAGTAATCGTCCGAAATGGCGCGGATTGCGAGCCGTTCTCCTGCGGGTTGCTACTCTGAGCATCAACCCACAACGTGCTGATGTTGGGCGGGACGGTCGGCGTGGTCGTCGGCGTGGTCGATGGCGCGAGCGTCGGGATCGGTGTCAGCGTCGGGGCGGGCGTTGGGAAGTCGTCGTCGGGTGTCAGGTCGATGTTGACGCGGGGCGGCGTGGCAGTGCGCGTCGGGGTGCTGGTCGGTTGCACGAAGGGTGTCGGGGGCGCGTCGTCGGCATCGCGGTCGTCGTCGCCAGCGTCATCGCGCGGGGTGTCGTCATCATCGGGGATAATCACCTGACCGTCGGGTGTGGCTGTGGGGGTCAGGGGCGCATTGTTGGCGGGCGTGGGGCTGGTCTTGGTGCTGTTGACTGTCGCCTTCGTCTCTGGCGCGTCAGTTGCCGGGGTCAAATCGAGAGCGCTCACGCGCTCGTTAGGCGTTTCGGTCGCGCTGGGTGTCGGGCTGGGGGGCGGCGGTGCGGATGAGGTCGGGCTAGGGCTGGCGCTATCAGGCGGTGTCGCTGACGGAATCACGACGATTGCCGGGTTCGCCGCCAGATCAGGAACGGGTGTATCCCAGAAAACATCGCGCGTCGGCCTGTAAACGTCCGTTGGCAAGGTTGTGCCGATGGTCGGTTGTAAGATAATATTTAGGGTGCCGAAGATCATCAGCAGACCAATAATATAAGCACCGATCAAAACCCATTGCCGTATACGTTGCGGTGTCATCGCAGAAAAACCAGCCTTTGCTTATCCGTGTCACGAGACTCATTATCATATATCCTGCCAATAAAACAACAACGCTATTGTCCTATTTCGTTTACGTCAGACGACAACGCCGCACTTGTTGCAACATCTGCGTATGATCAATTGATGGCAGGGACAGCGCTCGTGCTATGAATCACACAGGGCAATCTCTCTCGCGAAAGATCGCCCTGTTGGTGTGTGTGGAAGTGACGGGAATCGCACCCGTGTGTCCCAGGCTAGAAATGCGAACATCTACATGCTTAGTCTCTCGTATAGTTTCGCCATAGGTAGCCCCGAGAGACGTGGTACACCTATGACTAACCGATGAGAGCCTCTGGCCCGAATTACCTTATCGGTGTCCGGTAGGGCTGCACCCTGTCTGTGATGACGCCCATGCCCCCCCGACAGGTAAAGGTGACACGGACGACTAGCCACTTTGGGCTAGCTACTTCACGCCACGTTATTTACGCGGCGTAAGCAAGTTGGTTTTGTTCGCCAGTTTATATTTAGGCGTGTAGGGGTGGTAACGCAGGCCCATCCTGCGGCATGCAGTCCGACTTCGTCCTCTGAGATCGACTCTATTTCACTCCCAAATGTATGCCGTTGTTAATCTACAACACTCCAATTGTAGCATGTTTCGCCTGCAATGTTAAGCTGAAGTTATAAGAAATGCGTAAAAACGGGTGTTTAGGGGGCATTATGGCGCGTATCGCGATCGGTGAAGCCATCGACCACAATTAGATGCTTTGTTCGCAAGTTGTTAAGATTGTGATAAAATTGGGATCACCTTTTGCAATTAACAAAGATTATGCTATACTACGGTTATGGGACTTTTATCCCAGTTCATCTTATCTGTATTTATGGAGGTATTATCATGCTGTACCGTCCTAACAACGAAGAAGGTCAGGGTCTGGTGGAATACGCACTGATCCTCGTCCTGGTGGCAGTTGTCGTGATTATCGTTCTGGCTGTTCTCGGCCCGACGATCGGTAACATTTTCTCGAATGTTATCGTCGGCCTGCGCGGCAACGTATAACGCGCCTGATCACCAAACAAAAAGGGCGACCGTCACCGGTCGCCCTTTTTGATTCGAGCCTAGCTACAGTGTGGCGATCGGGCTATACGTTACCCAGTGCTTTTGCTTGAATTGCCCTTGACTTTGCAGTAAGTGAGCGGTATAGTGTTTTTCACAATAAATTGTGCCTGTAGCTCAGTGGATTAGAGCGATTGTCTACGGAACAATAGGTCCGGGGTTCGAATCCCTGCAGGCACGCACGACAAAACCACCTGTTGATACGCAGGTGGTTCTTGATTCATAGGGGGGCACTGCCATTTGACCCCACCCTTGTTTTGTGCTATAGTGTTTGTAGTGTGGGACTTTGCATGCGAACACTTCTCCCCACAACCAACATTTCCTTAGCAGTCATACTTGTAAGAATCGATGCCTCGCTGTGCAGGGTTGCAATCACCTACAGGCTGGGCTCATCCCAGCATACTGCTAAATTGAACTCAGCTAAACAACTTATCAAAGGCCTATACAAAGTAATGCGGTTCAACGGCACAATGCCGACCCTCAAACACCGCAGGAGCTACCAAACGTTATGATGGATATTGCAGAACTTGAACGAAAAACCTTGTCCGAGCTACGGTCGATTGCCCGCGATGCGGGGGTGCAACGCTTCAGTCGTATGAAAAAATCAGAGCTGATTGTTAGTATCATGCGCCAAGAAGCCGAGCGGCAAGGGCACGAATTGCGCGGCGGGGTGTTGGATGTTGTCGATGATGGCATTGGCTTCTTGCGGGGCGAGAACTTCTTGCCCGGCAACGATGATATTTATGTCAGCCAATCACAGATCAAACGCTTTAACATGCGTACAGGCGATATGGTCATCGGTAATGTGCGCCCGCCCAAAGACAACGAGAAATATTATGGCTTGTTGCGCGTACAGGCGATGAATGGCCTTGATCCGGAAGAAGTTAAACGTCGCCCCCTGTTCGAGTCGCTGACTCCCATCTTCCCGGAAGAACGCTTTAACCTCGAGACGCGCCCCAACGTCATCAGCACGCGCCTAATTAACTTGGTCGCGCCGGTGGGCAAGGGACAACGTGGCTTGATCGTCTCGCCACCTAAAGCCGGTAAAACAACGATCCTCAAAGATGTTGCCAACGCCATCAGCGCCAATTACCACGATGTCCATTTGATGATCGTGCTGATCGGTGAACGCCCAGAAGAAGTGACCGATATGGATCGCTCGGTCGATGCCGAAGTGATCGCCTCGACCTTCGATGATCCGGTCAAGCATCATGTGCGCGTCGCTGAGATGGCGCTCGAACGGGCGAAACGCTTGGTCGAACTGGGGCGCGATGTGGTCGTGATGCTCGATAGCATCACGCGCCTCGCCCGCGCATACAACCTCGTCGTCCCCACCAGCGGGCGCACGCTCTCCGGTGGTCTCGATCCGTCGGCAATCCATCCGCCCAAACGTCTGTTCGGCGCGGCGCGTAACGTGGAAGAAGGCGGTAGCCTGACGATTGTCGCTACCTGCCTCGTCAATACTGGCAGTAAGATGGACGATGTGATTTACGAAGAATTCAAGGGGACGGGCAATATGGAATTACACCTCAGCCGTCGCCTGCAAGAACGTCGCATCTTCCCCGCCTTTGATATTGCCCAATCATCGACGCGCCGTGAAGAACTCTTACTCGGCTCGGACGTGTTGCAGCGTGTCCATACGATGCGCCGCATGTGGGCACACTTATCCGAACAATCGGATAGTACCGAAGTGCAGGCGACCGAGAACTTGCTCAATTCGCTCCGGCAGTATGACCACAACGAAGATTTCTTGAACGCTCTGCCCGGCGGCAATGAAAACGGCAACCGCTTCTATTGATCTGCGTGCCCACCAATCGTTGAGATGTCGAGATGTCGTATCAGTATTTGTCGGGCGTGATGCTCGTCGCGTGTGTCCTCTTATTCAGCATCCACCTGACGGATGCCCAGACCGACGATGTGCCTTACCATACGTGGGAAGTCTATCTCCAGCGTGATATTACGCCCGATGGCACCGACATCCTGCAATTTGTCGATGTGTTGACCGGCACGAGTATCGTCGCGCGCGTCAACGGTGAGCGCTATACGCCCGTCGGCACCGGGGTTCTCTTCTATGATCCCGCGCGCCAGCGCGTGCGACAGGCGACGACAGACGGCGACGTGCGCGACCATCCCTTCATCCAGCTGACCGCCGGCGCGCAACGGGTCGATTGGATCGTCTCGACCGATCAACGTCGCATCGCGTGGACGCTGACCTATCGCACCGATACCAGCATCCGCACCGTGACCGAAGTCGCCGCGACCAACGGTGCCGACCGGCGCAGGGTGCTAGAGAACGGCCCGCGTACCGATGGCGTGCGCGCGCTACCGGTCGCCTTCGCGGTCGATAACAGTGCGCTCATCATGGATGCCCACCCCGATTTAATCGGTGACTTCGCGCCTTATCCGCAGTATGCCAGCCTCTTTCGTCTGGATTTAGCCACCCGTGAAATCGACCTGCTCCCGAACGAGAATCGCGCCTGCTTCTGTGGGGCGGGCGTGCGTGCTGGTCAACTCCTGCGCCTCGTGCTCACATCCGATCTCAGCGGCTTTGACGTGCGCGTGCGCTCGTTAGAGAGCGACCGCAGTTCGCTCATCGATGCTCTGCGCCTTCCAGATTACACGCAAGCCGGCGACGTGTTGATCGCGCCCGATGGCACACAGGCAGTCTACGCGCTGTCACAATTGGCGGGCTTTGGTGCCGATGCGCCCCGCGTCAACACGGTGCTAGTACAAGTCGATCTCGTCACCATGCGCCAGACGCAACTGACGCAACCCGTCCCGCGTTACGTGCATCCGGTGCGCTGGACAGAAGATAACACGGCGGTGATCTATACCAGCCCGCAGGATAGCGACACATGGAAAGTGTTCACAGCGGACGGGCGGGTGACGCGCGTCGCAACGGCGAGCTTCATCGGCACATTGCGCGATACATCCTGAGATGCACAGGGTGCGATCGCATCCGGTGTTTGATATAGTTAGGCGACTGACCAAACAGAGGAGGGTGCCGCATGGCATCGAATGTGATTGTTGTGGTGTTTCCATCGCGCAATGCGCTGACGCGGGCGCTCGATCACCTGACTGACCTCGCCAGCATTGATATTCAACGGGCGGCAGTGGTCGCCAAGGCGCAATCGGGCGAAATCGTCGTGTTAGACGATGATCTCAGCCCCTATGAAGGCGGCTTCGCGGGGGGCGCGCTGGGGGCGATCATCACTGTGCTAGGCGTGATCCAGTGGGGCGCTCTAGCCTTGCCCAGCATCGGGGCCGTGATGGCGATCAGCACAGCAGCTTTGCTCGGCGGTCTGCTCGGTCATGCGACGGGACACGTCGCCGCGCGCTTCTTCGATTTCGGCTATCACAACACACAGATTGAATCGCTGGCGAACGAATTACAAGCCGGTCATCCGGCGCTCGTGCTGGAATTAAAAGATGCCGCCGACACCCTGCGTCATCTGCGCGATGAACTCCAAGGCTATCACGTCGAATCGATCGATTTGCTAGAACGACTCGCGCAAAATCCACCCGACAACACACCCTGAGGATAACGATCTCTTATGCCAAAAGCCATCTGGTTTTACGCGCTGTGCGCCCTCATGCTGACGGCGTGCGCGGGCGAATTGACCCCGACACCGACTGTCGCGCCGCCGACGCAAACGCCGAGCATCACACCCACGCCCAGCATCACGCCCACGCGCAACCTGCCGATCCGCGAGCGCACCGAAGCGCCGACCTTCACGCCCACAGTCACGCCCACGGCGACTGTCACGCCCAGCATCACGCCCACACCCAGCATCACACCGACGCAAACGCCCGTCCCCGAAGCCGTATTGTGCGAGACCTTCTCGGTGCTGGTCAACAAGCTGGATGGCGCGACTTACACGCCGGATGACATCGGCGTGCTATACCAGATGTTCGCGCCGCCGACGGTCAACATCCGCTTGACGATCACCCATCAGGCGACCGATGCGATTTTGATTGATGGCTACGTCGAAGGGGGCCTTCCTCAGAACGCGCTCTTGACGATCGAACAATTCCCGCCGATGGGCGATTATACGTGGACAGCATCGCTATTTGACGCGACGCGGCAGGAGATGTGCGTACAGGAAGGGACGTTCAGCATACAAGTGGCTGACCCGACCGCCGAACCGAGCGCGAGTGTCGATGACCTCAGCCCGATTGCGCCGGTGGTCGTCACGCCGCAACCAGCGGATACCGCGACGCGCACCCCCGCACCGACCCGCACCAGCACAGCAACGGCGACCCGCACACATACCAGCACTGTCACAGCGACGGCGACGGCAACAGCGACCGCCAGCGACGACGATCTAGACAACACCGGAGACGAACCCTAATGACCACGACACGCAAGCCCCGCATCGGCATCACGACCAGCTATAACGCGCAGAAGCAATCGCTCCATCATGCCTACGTGCAGGCGATCGAAACGGCGGGCGGCATCCCGATGATTGTGCCGATGCTGAGCGATACCGACACCGCCGAACAGTTCGCGCAGTTGCTCGATGGTCTCATCATCACGGGCGGGCCTGGCATCACACGCGGTTTAGTCGGCGCACTGCCGGATGATCTCGCGCCGGTCGATGTGGTGCGCGATACCAGCGATGAGCGCATCTATCAGGCGATGCAGGCGCGTCCGGTGCTGGGCATCTGCTACGGGATGCAGTTCATCAATGCGATGCATGGCGGCACGATTTACGGCGACATTGCCCAGCATGTCGAGCGCGCATTGGTGCATACACCGGCACGCGGTGGCGAACCGCACCCGATCCACATGATGGATGACAGTGCGTTGCGGCGTGTCTTTGCTGAAGATCAACTGGTGGTGAATACCTACCATAAGCAGGCAATTGCTGAATTAGGGGCGGGGTTGCGCGTCTCAGCCCTTGCGCCGGATGGCGTGATTGAAGCGATCGAGAGCGACGACCAGCGTTTGCTCGGCGTGCAATTCCACCCAGAGCGCATGGGGTCAGCGATGGTGCCGCTCTTTGCCGATTTCGTGGCGCGTTGTCAGCCTACGTCGTGATGTCCGGCGCGGACTTGCCGAAGGTATCGACAAAGACGAGTTCGCTCAGGGGCTTGCGCTGGCGTTCGCGCTGTTCGCGGGCTTGTAGGTCGTCGCTCAAAGTATCGAGCGCCCCCTGATAGCCGATGGCAATGGCGGTCAGCGGGTCGTATGCGTCGGGAATCTGGTAGACGTCCCGCGCTTGATCGGGGAAGAAACCGCCCATCTGATGCACCATCAGGTCGTCGGCAGTCGCCTGTAAGGTCAATTGGGCAAGTGCCTGCCCGACATCGTGCTGAGCATGACGGTTATCACGGCCGTTCTCGTGCTGACGCTGGGCAATCGCCAGCATGAGCAAGGGCGCGTTTTGGGCCCAAACACGATTACCGTCTTTGAGGATGCCCAGCATCTTGTCGAAAGCGGCGCGGTCGGTGCGGGCCGCCATGATGAAGCGCCACGGTTGCGTATTCATCGAAGACGCTGTCCAGCGGGCGGCTTCGAACAGGCGCAAGAGCTTCTCGCGTTCGATCGGGCGCGTGTCGAATGCCCGCGGCGACCAGCGATTTTTAATCACGTCTAATACGTCGTGGGTCGTGTTGACTGGCTTGTACAATATAGTTTCGTTCGGTGTCGCCATGCGTGCCTCTCTTACAAACAAAATGACAATCTGCCTATATAGACTGTCAGCACACGGACGATCTTACATCATGCGCGTGTGCCACTCATACGCTACACATCCGCCTTGCCAGCTTTGCTGTACAATAGACGACTAAAACCCAAGCAGAAAGGCAGGCGATGGCTGACATCCGCTATCCAAGCTACAGTGAATTGATCTTCATCAACGGGCGCTTGCTGGATGATGAAGCCCTGATGACCGGCAAGAAGAAAGTGCGCGATATTGATCTTCTGCTGGCGGCCGAGCAACGCCCGCAGGCGAGCGCGTTCGGCGCGGATGCCTACCCGACCCTACACGCCAAAGCCGCCGCACTCCTGCACGCCATCGCCCGCAATCACCCCTTCGCCGATGGTAACAAACGCACGGCGACCGTCGGCGCGTTATTTTTACTAGCGATTAATGGGCGTGTGATAAAATGGCAACAGGCGCGTGCGTTGCCGGTCATCGTCGCTGTGGCGGAAGGGCGCATGAGTCACGATCAATTGACGGAATGGCTGACGACCACCGCCGACACGACAGTGAGCGCGCCGGAACCGGATAGCGACCGCGACACCCAGATGATTGACCGCCTGATAAACGAGCAAAAGTGGTTATTAGATGAACTCGCACAACGATGATGAACGTCTGCGCGGCAACGTACTCTCGGCGAATGATCTGTACGTCATCAACGAAACAGTCACCGGACGCACGCCCTTCGTGCGCGATCCACAGCTGATCCATTCGGCAGTGCGCCGCCCGCACTTAGTCCTGTTCGGGCAAGCGCAGTTCCCGACGCATTACGACAAAGCCGCCGCGACCCTACATTCGATTGCCTATCGTCATCCCTTCGCTGATGGCAACAAGCGCACCGCCATCCGCGCGACTGAACTCTACTTACAGGCGAACCACATCACGCCGACGTGGACAGAGGACGCGATCGAAGCCTATGTCTTGCGCGTCGCCTGTGGCGAGATTGAGACCGACGCGATTGCCGTATGGTTACGCGCTCATACCCGCGCTGACGAACACGAGTAACGCGCCCATCAGGTGATAATCGGCGTGACGTGTGCGATACCGTCGCGCGCGTGATCGACCTGTGCCGGCGTGATGTGGTTGGTCAAGCGGCGCGGGTGGGTGCATTGGGCACGTCGGCATCGTCGGGCGTATCGACGACATCATGCCCCTGTTGCGCGAACTGCCGCGCCATCATGTCGATTTCGCTCTGGTTCAGGCGACAGCCCAGCATCCTCAAGTGAACTTTCATGTTTGATCCCCTACTGCTTGTGCGTCGGTCGCTGGCGGTGCGATGACAACGAAATTATCAAATTCGACGGTGAAGGTCGGCGTGCTGTTGACCGAATCAATCGCCAGTGCCAGTTGCCCCCGATCGAAGCTATCATCGACCAGCGTATCCTGCATTGTGCCGTCGATGCACGCGCCCAGATAATAGGTGCTGATGCCGTCCTCTAACGTCGGGATACACAGATCAACCTGTGTGCCGTTGATGAAGAACTGATAGCGATCCCCACGCCCGACCACGCGCAGGCGGTTATCTGCGTCTAAGCCCTGATTGATCGCATCGCTAGCAATCCAGGTGCTGATGCGCGTCGTGCCGGCTGCGGTACCGCGCCACACGGAATAATAGCCATCACTGCTAATCAAGAACAGCATAAAACCGGTCGTCTCTTGCTCGCCACCGGCGATGACCGTCAGCCACCCGCCCAGTTGCGGGTTCGCCGCGCCCACATCGCACAGAATCTGTAAGGGCAGGCGACAATCGGTGCGCGGTTCTTGCAGGCGAAAGACGATGCCGAAGGCGTTGTTAGCTTCATCGTCGCGCATCCCCGCGACAGCCCGCGTATCAACGCGCACGTCGAAATCGTCAAAGACGGGTTGCGCGGGCGAGTAAATCACCGATGCGGATTCTTCAACGCCGATGCGTAACGCGCCGCTTTCAATCTGTGCGAACTCGCGCCCGTCGTACTCGCGCCATTCGTCCGTGAATCCGTCGAAGCCCGCCGCGTACAGCACCTCGCCCGCGTCGCCATTCAGCGCGCCGTGCCAGCTTGCCGCCGGGATATACAGCCAGTTGATCGCGGTGCAGGCAAAAAATAAGGCGATAATACCCGCGATGCGTATGCTCAACGGGGGGGATGGTTGATGTTCAGATCTTGACTCCAAAGTTGTATCCTCATGCCTATTTGCGTGCAAAATTCTATCACAGTTGTGCGCCGCGCATGAGGGCGCGCAGTCAGAGCGTTTGTTGAGACTGTTGGCGACTTCAGCCCTCACCCTAAATTGGGGGATGAGGGCTGAAAGCGATTCAATAGGGTCGCCAACAACATCATTTATTGATGCACTATGACCGGAGCTTGCGTCCGTCTGTGTCGTCGGCATCCAGCGGCAGAGACATCACCATGAAAAGCGACATGAAGAAGATCAGAATCAGCGCGATGAAGAGTTGCACAATCAATCTATCCGTTAGGCTGGCGTGTCAGTCAGATGTTGCTCATCTCACTATCATTAAACACGATTCCAGCATTAATCGTTCCAATTTTATCGAATTTTGACAATTTCTTTATGCTTCGGGCTAACGGGGGCAAGACCCTCTCCCCGCCATACACAACGATTAGGAGAGGGCGATACTGCCTCACGATTGTGGGCTACGGTTGCGCGTGTTTAAGCCGGTGGTTTCTAGCAAATCTTCGATCTCGCCGACGCTTATATCCATATCATGGACGATGCTATAGGGCAGGCTGTGATCTTTGACGTACTGCGGCAGAGCCTGCAAGGTCGCGATGATGTCTTCGCGATCGAGCTGACCGAGGCGCACGCCGGCGGCAATCAAGGTCTCGCGGATGGGGGCGGTGTTCTGCCCGTGCAGGGCGGCGGCGATCAAAATACCGGGCCCGACCAGATCCGCATAGGGGATACCCGCGCCGCGTGCCGCCTGTGGTTCGATCGCATAGGCGAAGTACTGCTCACTGCCTTCTTGCGGGCGGTTATGCCCCAGCTGGTTCGTCAGCTGGACTTCGATGCAGATCAGATCGAGCAAGTTACGCAGAGCATCCACGCGCCCATCGCCGACCCCTTTGGCGATTTTATAGGCTTGCTGGGCGATCCCCGCCGCCACGCTCGCCGCCCACGGTTGAAAGCGCTCTTGGTAGGTGTTCTGCTTGCGCTTGGCGGCATATTGCCAGTCCAACAAGCCGGTAGTCATGCTCAGGATTTCGACAATGCCCGTCCCGCGGATGTGAGCCGGCGCACTGCTGACGACATCCATATCGACGATGACGCGCTCGGCAGAGCCGGTCGCTTCGTAGAACACCGAGCCATCTTTACGCACAGCAACCAGCGCCGTGAAGAAGCCATCGACACTTAGGGCAGTCGGCACGATGACGGCCGGAATGTTGTTCTTCCATGCCACGTACTTCGCAACATCCGACGCGAGACCGCCCCCCACACCGTAGACCACCTGCACTTGCTCCGGCAGTTCGTCGGCTAGCTCGTCGATAATCTCCTGTTGGACGGTGTACGGCTCAGCCTGCACGACAATCGGCAAATCCAACAGCGAGCCAACCGCATTCCACGCGCGGTTACCGGTGATGACCGCCGTCGGGCGATCTTCTTGTACGCTCGTCAAGGGGCGTAATTCTATGCGCGGTAAATTCCAAATTACTTCTATATCAGCCATATATCCGACTCCAAAGGTGGTGGCACTATGTTTACTCATATGCCTAGTGTAGTGCGAAACGTCGTAAATCGCCAATCGGGTTCATCAACCGCCACATTTCATCGCTTGCAGGCGTGCGTCAAAACGGCTATGCTTGGGCAAATGGGCGCGGGTCTTTCGTATTTTGCGTGGTCAAGCTCTTTTTGTTCCCTTTTTGCAAAGACTCATGTGTACACGTTGTGCAACGTGGGACGCTGTCCCACACCCTGCAAAAGGCGTAAGCCTTTTGAAACCATTTGTTTTCAACGCTATTGCGTTGAAAAAAGCAGGCTGTGAAAGTTTTGGTTGAGCTTTTGAAAAAGCTCATGGGTCTTAGGGCAAAGCCCCTGCAACAACCACGCGACATCCCAAAGAGCCATGGGCGCTAGATATGAGCGCCAGCGCCCTCATTTTTTGATCTGTTCGTGAGCGCGATTGAGGATAAGCGATGACAGCCATCACCAATCTGTTGACACCGCAAGTCTTTGATGTTCTGGTGATCGCCAATTTGATCGTCGGCATCTTGTTGGGGGGGTATCGCTTCTATCGTGATATGACACGTCCCCTGCCGTCTGCTACGCCGGCTACGGACGCTACCCAACCGCATCGCCCCGCAACATGATGCAATCTTAAGCAAATTATAACCCTTAACGCAGAGTCGCTTGCTTGATTGCCACTTGCGACATACAATATAGCATAAATAACCCCGTGCCTGATGCGCGTTAATGCGCGGGTGCGGGCTAAATTTGTCTTTATAACCCCATGCAATTTTGGACTGAATTTATGAGCGACCCAACTCCTATTCGCGTGATCATCGACAATCGTATGCGCCTATTGGGGACAGCATTGGCGGCGACGAGCTTCCCTCAGCAGGCACAAGCGCGCAAACGGCATCATGCCCATGCCCATGCTCGCTCGCTCACCAAATATCTGACGGACAGAGGCATGACTACCCACCCAGCGATCGTTGCCCTGCAAGGGATGCTCGATCAAGATACGCCGCTGGAGGCGCTCTTCACGCTGGTGATGCTGATGACGTGGGAGACAGGCTTGCCCCTGAAAGCCGCCCCAGCATGGATGCCGGAGAACTTCAACCAGCAGTTGTGGGACTTTTACGAAGCGGGCGAGATCGAAAGCCTGTGGCAAGACGAATACAACGGCAAACCAGCATGGCGCAAAGCCGAAGCACAGGTGCAGAACGCCTTCAACGATGTGTACTTCAAAGAGGTACTCACGCCCTTCGTCGGTGCGATTGATGAAGAATTCGTGTTCATGCCCAACGTCAGCTATCCGGCAGATCGTAATCTGGGCATTCGCGTCGGCAATCGTCTGATCGCGATTGTGCCGCCGCCCCTCGCATGGGGCGAGAGCGCACCCTGGCCTTATGATGAGGAGACGCGCCTCGGCGAGCATACGTATCCAGCGGCGCTCTCACAATATGCGCGCCTGCTGATGAAAGCCTACTTCGTCAAACATGCCGATCAAGTCAGCGAGGCATCGCGCAAGCCGCTTCCGGTCAACGATACGCTGAAGGCGCGTCACCCCACATGGGAAGATCAGTTCATCGCGCTCTTCATGTCGGCGGTGGTCGCCATCTACCTTGAGGATTACGTCAGCGCGACCGAAGCGCGCGGCTATCTGCTGATGGAGCGCAAAGTCCGCAATATGACCATCCTGCCGGGCACGATCAGCGTCCTGCGCCGTTATCTACAAGAACGCGGCAACAAGTTCGAGACATTGGCGGACTTCCTGAGCGTGTTCCCGATCCAGTTGAAAGTTGCGCGTAAAATCGTCACGCTGTAACGTGATCGGAGGCACGCTAGCATGTCGAGTGTCGATACCTATTTTGAGCAGGGGATGGCGTACTTCGAGGCGGCAGAATACGAAAAAGCCATCGAGATGTTCACCAAGTCCCTGCGCTTGAGCCTGGGCGATCTGGCAGAGATGTTGCTCTATCGCGGGATCGCCTATGCCTACTTAGAAGCCTACGATAAAGCCCTCGCGGATTTTAACGGCGCACTCCAGCGCAATGCCTACTTCGCCGATGCTTACAACGAACGCGGAAGCCTGCGCCGTATTCAGGGCGATATTGACGGCGCGATCCAAGATTTGAGCATGGCAATCCAGATTGATCCCAAACACTACGCCGCCTATTACAATCGGGGGCTTGCCTATGAGCAAAAGCGCGATTATGCCCGCGCCGTTGCCGATCTCGATAAGACGCTTGCCATCAACCCGACGATTGCCACCGCTTATGAAGCGCGGGGACGGGTGCGCGCGGCTCTGCACGAGTTCGGCGGCGCGATACAGGATTTAGAGCGCTACTTACGCATGGGGGGCGGGCGCGAGTTCGATAATCACAGCGAAATCCAGAGTCTCATTCTTTCGCTTCGCGTCAACCGCTTGCTCAGTCGGGTGATACCGGCGCGCTTTTTGCCGACCCCCCACGCCTGAGCGCCAGTCACCCGACACGCAGAGATAGTGAACACACGTACAGAACATGACGACTACACAATCGACACTCAGCCGTAAGGATCAGCACCGATGCTCAAAACATTACTGATAGGCGCACGCCTTCGTTGTCCGCATTGCCAGTGCGGTACAATCAGCGCTGGCATTTTCCACATTCGGGCGACCTGTCCGGTTTGTGATGTGCGCTTCGAGCGTAAAGCGGGCGAATCCGCCGGCGCGAGCATCATCTGGATTTCGTTCTTGCCCGTTCTGGCATTGGCGCTGTTCTTCGGGCTGTACGCGCTCAATCCGGATGGCTCGATGCTGATCTTACTCGGCGCGCCGGTTCTGCTGGTGCTAATGGTCGGCATCGGCTTTTATCGTCATGCGCGTGGTTTGTGGATCGCCATCGCCTATCTGACGGGCGATGTGTACGTCGATCGCGATAAAACGCCCGATCAGTACGTGCGCCATTGATGACACACACCTGAGGAGTTGCCATGACCCGTATCATCACCTTGACGATTAACCCGACCATCGATAAGAGTTCGCGTGTCGATACCGTCGCCAGCGAGATCAAGATGCGCTGTGCCAAACCCACGTTCGACCCCGGCGGCGGTGGCATCAACGTCTCACGGGCGATCAACCATCTCGGCGGCGAAAGCCTCGCCGTCTACACCGCAGGGGGCGCGATGGGCAAGATGCTGACCGTGCTCTTGCATGAGAAAGAGGTCAACGCGCATCCGATACGCATCGACGATCTGACGCGGGTCAACCTGACCGTGTTCGAGACATCCAGCACCCTGCAATATCGCTTCGGTATGCCAGGGCCGCACATCACCGAAGCCGAATGGAAAGCCTGCAATCGTGCGATTTTAGATGTCGAGCCTGAGTATCTGGTACTCAGTGGTAGCCTCGCGCCGGGCATCCCGCATGATTATTACTTCATCCTCGCGCAACAAGCCCGCGAGCGCGATATTAAAGTGATTATCGACACATCCGGCGAAGCCCTAGAAGCCTGTACCCGCGCCGGTGCGTACCTGATGAAGCCCAACCTGCGCGAATTGGAATTGCTCTCCGGTCATGAGTTCACGACTGAGGAAAAGCAGATCGAAGTCGCGCGCGATCTCATCAGTGGTGGCATGGCAGAAGTGCTGGTAATCTCGATGGGGAGCGCGGGCGCGATGATGGTCACGATGGATGATGCTGTGCAGATGCGTCCGCCTATCGTGCCGATTCAGAGCAAAGTCGGCGCGGGCGATAGCATGGTCGGGGGCATCGTGTGGGCGTTGACAGCGGGCGAGTCCTTGCGCTCGGCTGTGCGCTATGGCATCGCCGCCGGCACAGCCGCCGTCATGACCCCCGGCACCGATCTCTGCCGCCGCGAAGATGTGATGGACATCTACGGGCGCATTCACGTTCTTGGATCGTAGACTTATGCCGTCAGTGTTAGAGAGGTTACCCGCCATCATGCCAAATTCAAGCTCCCCTAAGCGTCATCGCGCTCAGCCATCGCTAATCATCGATGTGCAGTTGCCGGCATCTAGCACCGCGACGCGCCTCAATCGACTGGTGGCTTACCCACGCCGCATCAACGACATCGGGCGTACGGTCGAGATTCGTCGCCAGATCGACGATACTTACACCTACGAAATCCGACAGAAGCGGTATCTCGGACGTGGGACGTATGCGCGCAGTGCGGTTGCGCATGGGCGCATCCACACCACAGCCGATGGCACAAGCCAGCTGACCGCGCACATCGCGCTTGGTCGTCTCTACGTCAGCCTGTTGAGCGTGATGACCCTCGTCGGCGTGATTGCGCTGGGGCTGGTGACGACGACGATTCTGTTTTTGCCGCTGGCGATCTTACTCACGCTGGTCTTGTGCCTGCACTGGTGCTATCTTTACGCTGATTATCGTCACCTGCACGATCAGATCACGGCGATTTATGCGCGCAAACCCAAGACATAGCCAGCACATTAGAATTTTTTCGCTGGGCTGGAATCGGGCTATAATGAGGGAAAATGTGCGACCAATCAATTTGGGAGAAACCGTGTCATGTTGGACTTCATCAATCGTGTGCGTAAATTCGACGTGCGAAAGCTGGAATGGTGGCAGATTGCGCTCGGCATCGCGGGGGCGATCGTCGCGCTGTACGTGGTCTTCCAGATCATCCGCTTCTTGTTCACGCTCGTGCCGATTGCGCTCGCCGTTCTCGGTATTTATTTCGTCTATCGCTGGCTTTCGAGCCGTAGTGAAGAACTGCCCGAAGAGGCGACCAAAAGCAAGAATGAACGCGAAGTCGATCAGGCGGTAGCGACGGTGCAAGCTAACCAGACGGGCGAAATCCAGCCCGAAGCCGCCGCCACGCAAGACGATGATGAAAATCTCGCCGTGAAGCAGGTCGTCAATCCTGAGACGGGCTTCAAAGAGCCGGACATCAGCCGCTTGATCGAGCGGGAAGAAGAGAAAATGCGCGAAGCCGATAAAGTCACCGAAGATATTATGGCGCAGATCGAAGCGCGCCGCCGTCGTCTGCGGGGCGAGGACGACAGTTAAACGCGACGTGGATCACCCGACAGTGCGCCCGTCAGATGACGGGTTCGCTGTCGCCAAGTCTTACCCCTACTCACATAAATCCGCATTGTATCCCCTGCATCTCCTTGCTATGCTACAAGCCGAGATAGGCCCGACTAGCCACATATAGAAACAAACACCAATGACATCGAAACCAAACGTGCTTTTCATCATTCTTGATACCCAGCGTCGCGATCATTTATCGCTCTACGGGTACGAGCGCGAGACATCGCCCCGCCTCGACAACTTCGCGCAGGGGGCAACGATTTTTGAACGGGCAATCGCGCCAGCCCAGTGGACGATACCGGCGCATGGGTCGTTATTCACCGGCGTTTATCCGACCACACACCAGCTCACACAGGCGTTTCAGCGGCTCTCCGGCGTACACCCGACCCTCGCTGAAATTTTGCGCGTGGCGGATTATAAAACCGTCGCCTTCTGCAACAATCCCTTGCTAGGTGTGCTCGATCACGATTTACGGCGCGGCTTCGACGAATTTTATAACTACGCCGGCGCATCGCCCAACCGCCCGCGTGACCAACAGCGTCCGGCGATCATGCGGCGGCTTACCGATGAATTCCGGCGGCTTGCCCAGCACGTCATCAACCAGTTCGCCACCAGTGATGTCCTGTTTCGGGCGGCGACGAATCCGCTGGTGGTGCCGATCTGGTCGCGCTTGGGCAGTTTCACCGGACACACCGAACACTCGGTCAATGATTTGATTGATTACTGGGCACAACATAGCGCTAGCGGCGACGACCGCCCGCTGTTCGCCTTCTTGAATTTGATGGGCACGCACACGCCCTATCGCCCGCCTGCCAATTACGTCGATCAGATCGCGCTAGATTTGCGCCACGATCGCCAATCGCGCCAGTTCATCACGCGCTTCAATGCCTCCGCCGCGCAGTGGCTCAGCCCTAACGAAACCCCGCTCGCGGACTGGCAACGCTACGCGCTGGATAGTTACTACGATGCCGAGATCGCGCATCAGGACGTGCATCTCGGTCGCCTGCTGGATTATATGAAGCGCTCCGGCGCGTTGGATGATACGCTGGTCATCATCGTCGCCGATCATGGCGAGGGACATGGCGATCATGATTACATGGGGCATAGCTTCGTCGTGTTTCAGGAATTGGTGCATGTGCCGCTGATTATCCATTATCCCGAGCGCTTCCCGGCCGGTAAACGCGTGACGACCAACATCAGCACGCGCCGCCTGTTCCACACCATTCTGGATGTCGCACAGGTGACACCGCCACTGGCAGAGGACGACCCCAACGCCGATGTTGAAGGCTTATCGCTGCTGGCATCGCTCAACGGCAAGCCCGATACCGAGCGTGGCATCGCCTATGCCGAAGCGATCCCGCCGCTGACAATGCTCAATCTCTTGAAGCACGATAAGCAACATATGATCGAGCAACGCCGCCTGATGCACGTCCGGCGTGGGGTGTATCAGGATGATTATAAGCTAGCCTTAGTTGGTGATGAGGTCGAGAGCCTGTACAACGTCGCGCACGATCCCGCCGAAGCGCACGATGTCGCCGCCGATCACCCGCAGGTCGCCGGGGATTTGCAGGATAAAATCACTGCTTTCGTGACCACAGCGACCGATCAACGGCGTGATAGCGTCCAGCAGAGCGAGTTGAGCGATAGCGTGCTGGAGAATCTGCGCGCGCTGGGCTACATAGACTGACTCAGGCCTGCGGCGGAATCAGATAATCGGCAAGCGCACTGCACATCACGCGCACGCCGATCGGCAGAACGTCCTCATCAAAATCGAAGCGCGGGTGATGATGCCCGTAGATCATGCCCTTGCGCGGGTTCGATGCGCCGAGCAAAAAGTACATGCCGGGGATGTCCTCCAGCATGTACGAGACATCTTCCGATGCCATCGTGCGCAGATCCTCGGCGAGATCGTCCTCGTCGAAGATCGTCAGCAGGGGGGCACGCAGGCGATCGACCACCTCGGGATGGTTGACGACGGGAATCGTCAAGTGCTTGATAAACACGTCCGCCACGCACCTTACTGCCTCGCACACCGCGCGACTGACATCGCGAATATGCTGTTCGAGCAATTCGGACGTGAGCGCATTGAAGGTGCGAAACGTGCCCATGATTTCGACGTGTTCAGGGATGATATTATGGCGCATCGTCGGCGTTTTTAAGCCCGTGACCGATAGCACGACTGCGCCATCCATCGCGTTCATGCGCCGCCCGACGATTGTATGCAGGGCGGTAATCAGCTGTCCGGTACAGGCGACGGGGTCAATCGTCGTGTGGGGCATCGCCGCGTGCCCGCCCTTGCCGCGCACAATGATATGAAAGATCGATGAACCGGACATCGTCGCGCCCTTCGCCACGCCGATTTTACCGATTTCTAGCGGTTGCCAGAGGTGCAAGCCGAGGCTAATATCCGGCGCAGGGTCTTCTAGCACGCCGTCGTTAATCATCGCTAACGCGCCACCTGCGCCTTCTTCGCCGGGCTGGAATACGAATTTGATGCGCCCGTGGATTTTGTCGCGGTGCTTCGCCATCACTTTGGCGACCGCTAGCGCGATGGTCATGTGGCCATCGTGACCGCAGGCGTGCATCTTACCCGGCGTTTGTGAGATAAAAGGATGCGTGTTCTCTTCCTGAATCGGCAGGGCATCCATATCTGCCCGATAGAGTACCGTCTCACCCGCGTGATCGCCTTCTAGAATACCGACGACACCCGTCTGGGCAATGCCGGTCTGGATGTCTAGCCCTAATTGCTGGAGTTCATCGGCGATGATGCCAGCGGTGCGCGTCTCCTCAAACGCGAGTTCTGGATGTTGATGAAAATCGCGCCGACGGGTAATCATCTCTTCGTAAAGCGCGTATGCTTCCTGTTCAAAATCAATGCCGTGTGCCACAGTACATCCTTCGTCGTTGGCTACCGAATCAAAGATAGAATACAGTCATCGATGCTTGATTGGCGCGCATTAATGACCGCTTATGCTCATTTTATGCGCTCAGTACGCGAGTACAATGAAGAAACGCCCGCTAGCTATGAGCATGACCTTAATGTTGGCAAATGGGGCGGGCTTCTGCTACGATGCGCGGGAACCAGCGCGATACCGATCATACACAGCTTTTTAGCGAAGGGAATAATGCCGATGAGCCAGACAGATCCGCTAATATTCAACGCGATGATTGAATTCTTCGATGAAGACGAGTGGCAGTACCAGTGGGAAGTGGGCTTGTCGATCCTCAGCATGGGCTTTAGTGGGATGAATGGCAAGTGGATGTGTTATGCACAGGCACGCGAAGCCCAGCGTCAATTTGTCTTTTACTCGGTCTTGCCTGTCAACGTCCCCGCCAACAAACGCGCCGACGTTGCCGAGTTCATCACACGGGCGAATTACGGCATGATTATCGGCAATTGGGAGATGGATTATACCGATGGCGAAGTGCGCTACAAAACCAGCATGGATGTCGAAGGGATCGACATCAGTGCGCCGATGATCCGACAACTGGTCTATGCCAATCTGGTCGTCACTGATCGCTATCTGACGGGCATCATGCGCGTGATGTACAGCGACCTACCGCCCGCGCACATCCTTGAAGATATTGAAGATATCGAGACCTATAGCACGGCTACTGGCGACGACGATGATCCCTTCTTCGACGATCTCGATGATTTTGACGAGGACGATGACGATTACTGGGACGAGAGCGACGATGACGACGCGCCCGCCCCGGACGACGACCCGCCGCAATGACGATCATCGACGGGAGGCAATCGCTCGCTATGGGGGCATCATGTCTAACCAATGCGGGTCTTTCGTATCTTGCGTGGTCACGCTCTTTTCGTCCCTTTTTTGAAACAAGGGAACGTCAAAAACTTTTGCCTTTCTGAACGCATAGCGTTCAAAAACCACACGAAATTTAAGGAGCCATTAACGCTTAACACAAATCCGCACGAAAGGTTATGAAATTCGTGTGAAAGTGCGCGATCATCGGGTTGCGGTATCGGTATCGCGTGTTAAAATATTCGCTCGTAGCTATCTATTTATCTTTGCGGAGGTTCGGTCTTATGCGTCATATTGTGATGCGATCCCTCTACAGCCTCATAATGCTCGTGTTCTTTGCGCCACTCATGCTCAGCGCACAGGATGAACGCTTGGCACATACAGACGACATCCAGCAGGACAGCGGGCAATTCATCCCGACGGTGCGGATGCTGGGGATGACGACCGCCAGCGATCAGATCGAATGGGTGGTGACGATCAGCAATACGGGGACTGTCAGCGGGCGCAATGTCGTCCTCAGCAATCAGCTGGTCGATGCCTTGCAGGTCGATAACGTCCAGATCAGTACCGGCACTGCCAGCATCAACGGACAAAGCGTGACGATCATCATCCCACGCCTGCCAGTGGGCGAGACAGTGCGCTTCAGCATCATCACGACCCCGCTAGCCGATGCCGTCATCTCGAACACGGTGTGTGCGCGTGCCGATAACTTCGTCGGCGAAGAATGCGCGTTTGCCCTGCCGCTACAAGCCCTCCCCGCCACTGGCGAAACCCCGTTCTGGCGCACGCGCCTACAGTGGTTCAGCCTCATGTCGCTCGCCGTCAGCCTCTTGATGATCGGCGGTGGCTTGATCGGGTGGCGCGTCGTCCATGACTAACCCCATTACCTGATACAAGACAAAGATGAATCTCTGCATAATATTTACTTTGACCCATCTTGACCCCTAAAAACATATGTTGACCCTTGAATAATCGCCAGATACGCCTATGATGACGTAAGAGTGTCGCAAATGCGCGTCTTTACGGGTGCGTTGGGGTTATATTTAATGACAGCACACCTGATAGCAACGTTGATTTAAGCGTGCAGAATGGTTACCATTAAATGTAACGACAGTTCGTTCGGATGTGGGAGCATAGCAAGCGTCCCATTGGCACGCTAAGGGAGAGAATGCGCGATGACCACGATCACCGACACTCGTAATATGACTCTAGTTGATTTACCACTGATCCGCCGGTTGAACGGAACTGGCACGATTTTGGATAGTGAGACGGGACTCACGCGGGATGCTCGCGGGCAACACAGCCTGCATCTATCGAGCCTGCTTTTCCCGCGGGGGTTGTATACGCTCGTCGCCCGTGCAGAGGATAGCCAGCCGGTTGTCGGGCAGTTTCGCTATCGCCCTGACGATATCATCGCTCATATTGTGTACATCGCGCCATCGCTGGATGATATTCGCGAGAATAACGTCTGGTTGCACATCTTGGATGCGATGGCCCGCGAAGCCGGTAAACACGGCGCACAGTCACTCGTTGCCGAAGTCGAGACGAGTAGTCAACTGTTCGAGACATTACGTACCGCGAACTTCGCGACGTATGCTCGCCAGACCGTCTGGCGACATGACCCAATCGCACCAACAGCGACGGGTGACTCGCCAACGCTTCATCAAGAGGCGGACGACGGCCAGATTGGCATCATGGCTTTAATCGCCAATACGGTGCCGACGATGCTTCAGCAGATTGCCATGCCCCATTCTGATATGGACGGGCTGGTTTATCGCCATGAAGATCGGGTCGAGGCGTATATCGCCGTGTCCGAAGGCAAATTCGGCGTGTATCTCTTGCCGTTTTTGCACCCCGATGTGATGGATCAAGCCGCTGAGATCATCACGCAAGCTATCGCACAGATTGATCGCACGGCGAAAGTGCCGATTTATGTGTGTGTTCGCAGTTATCATAGCTGGCTCGATAGCGTGATGGAACGATTAGACTTCACACCCTTGACCGAACAGGCGGTGATGGTCAAACAATTGGTCGCCGGCATTCGCTATCCAGCATTTGCCCGCGTCCAAATACGCGGTAAACTGGAAGTGAGTTCCTGCATGACAAATACCCCGCCGTATTGGTCATGGTTAGAATTTGACGATAAGCAAGAGGAAAAAGAATAATTGGAACGACGCATCACAGATGATATGGATCAACTCAAGCGTGTTCTGCCGACGTATATCACGCAAGCGCTTGAGGATATTGGCGAGATGTCCAATTTGATAGAAGTGGTGCTGGACTTAGGTCGCCTCCCCACCGCCCGTTACACCACGGGCGAACTCGTCCTCGCAGATGCCGAAATTACCCGCGCTGACGTGGATATGATCGTCGAGCGCATTGGTGAATTCGACGCGGATAATCGCGCGGGGATGGAACGTACCCTGCATCGCATCGCCGCTATGCGTAATCGCAAGGGGCATGTCATCGGCTTAACGTGCCGGATCGGGCGTGCCGTCTACGGGACAATCGACATCATCGAGGAACTTATCCAATCCGGTCAAAGCGTCCTCTTACTAGGACCGCCCGGCGTTGGCAAAACGACAATGCTCCGCGAAGTGGCGCGTGTCCTCGCCAAAGATCATCGCGTCGTGATCGTCGATACCTCGAACGAAATCGGCGGTGATGGCGACGTGCCACACCCGGCGATCGGGAAAGCGCGGCGGATGCAGGTCAGCCATCCTGAACGCCAGCACGAAGTGATGATCGAAGCCGTCGAAAATCATAACCCCGAAGTCATCGTGATTGATGAGATCGGGCGCGAACTGGAAGCGATGGCGGCGCGTACCATTGCCGAGCGTGGCGTGCAATTGATCGGCACGGCGCACGGTAACACGCTCGAAAACCTGATGCTGAACCCGACGCTGAGCGATCTCGTCGGCGGTATTCAGTCCGTCACGCTCTCTGACGATGAAGCGCGGCGGCGTGGCACCCAGAAAACGGTACTCGAACGCCGAAGTCCCCCGACTTTTGAGGCTTTGGTAGAAATCAAAGAGCGCGATCAATTGCTATTGCATGAGGACATCGCGACATCGGTCGATACGATCCTGCGCGGTAAGCAACTGATGGTCGAAATCCGTACCCGCGATGAGCAGGGGCGCATCCAGACCGAGATGCAACCGATGGAATTGGAAAACTCGCGTCTGGCATCTAAAGAAGAATTTGTCGGCAACAATGCGCGTATGATTCGTGGGAATCGACGGAACAAGGGCAATAAAAACGACGAGCGCCTGCCGACCCGCAATAGCGTCGCGCCGGCTAGCAACGGACGCGCCTCAATCCCGGCGACCACGCAAAATCTCGAAGAGATGTCGGTCTATGCCTATGGTGTAGCGCGCAATCGTCTGGCGCAGGCGGCAAAACGCTTGAACGTCCCGCTGTACGTCGTCGATGATTTTGGCGCGGCAGATGCGGTCGTCACGCTCAAGAATTACTACCGCCGACGACCAAAAGTCATCACCGATGCCGAACGGCGCGGGATGCCGATTTACGTCCTGCGGGCGAACACCGTCTCGCAGATGGAGAATTTCCTGACGGATATTTATCGGCTGGAGGAAGCAGATAGCACCGACCCTTTTGAAGAAGCGATGCTTGAAGCCGAACAAGCTATCATGCGCGTTCGGGCGGGGGAAGATAGCGTTGACCTCGCGCCGCAAGCATCGCACATCCGCTTCCAACAACATCAACTAGTCGGCGAGGCTAATCTCGCCAGCAAGTCCTTCGGCAAAGAACCCAAGCGCCATGTGCGCGTCTATGGGGACGACCGCTGACAGCGCATCGTGGACAGCCCGCAGGCTGTCCACAAAGACCCTACACGAATTAGCCCAGCGCGATGAACGCCAGCACCGCACTCACCCCGATGCCGATGTAGGTCACGATTGCCGCCCGCGTCGATTGTGCCCACACGCGCACCAGACACAAGGCTAGCCCGATCAACAGCGGGAAGATCACGCCATATGCCAGTTGCAACTCTGATGAGAGTCGCGCCCCGTAGACCAGCGCATAATACAGCGTGAAGAGCAGGGTCGTCGTCAGGATACCGGCCCATGCGCCCAGCGTCGCCCGCAGACGTGGCAATATCACGCCGAAGAACAGCAAGCCGTCGGCGATCGGTTGCACCAGCGCGACCACCACCAGCGCGATCACGCTGGTGCCGATGCCACTCCCCAAACCAACCAGTGCCGGATGTGCGCTGAAGCTACTGAACGCTGCCGCGATCAGATCAACCGTGAACAGCACCGCCACGCCGATGAGCAACATCACGTACAGCGAAAACCGCTCGCCCGTTAATCTTAGCGCGGCGAAGTGTTGCGGGTCGCGCCGCCAGCGCACGAGGATGAAAGCGCTGATGAGCGCCAAGCCCACGCCCCAGCCAATCAGCGATTGTTGCGTGTTCGGCAAGCTCTCGACATCGCCCGCCACCAGCAAAGCCACCGTGGACGCGATCACGATCATCGCCAGCGCGAATACCCCACCCGTGATCGCGATGTCCGTCAGCGACCACGGCGGTTCGGGTTCATCCGCGCCGATCACTGCCCAAAAACCTTCCTCTTGTTGTTGTGGTTGTGTCATCCTCGGTTTGCCTCATTCCGGTTGCTCACGATACAGTCAGGCGAATTATCAGCGATCCCCGCCATAAATTGAACGATCATCGCCCGATGTTCAAAAAGTTCTAATGCTTTTAGCCCGTCTAGCCCCGATGGATAGCACGCTAAAGTGCCGCGATATTACGATCAACATAAAAAACATATGACAAATCCCGCCCACATTCCTTGACACGCTGTCTAGGGCGTGTTAAATTTAATCTGCCTACCCAACTAAACGGGTAATACGTTTAATGATTTGGATGTCCCGCCAACTCACACCACATTCAACCGTTCATAACGGGTGCTAGCTCGCACGAGTAGCCGCGCTCGATCTTCACCACGGGACGCTGGTCACGATTACCCGTGCTACGCCTGCCGGATGCCACAGACTGTCGCGCGGGCGAATCCGGCGACCGCTTGCACAGCCAATTTGATAATTTGAGGAGATAAATTCACATGGGAGATTGGGATTTTATACTAGCACCGGCGACGGTGACGGTGCGCTTTCGCGTTGATGAGGTGGCGATGCTGACGCATAGCCTGCGCCTGTTGAATATCATACCGCGCATGTCGGGCTTGGGCGCGTGGGTGACGGAAACCGCCGCTAGCATGAGTGCGGATCGTCTCGCGCTGAATAACATCGTGTGTGATGTGCTAGAAGGCGTATCCATGACCAGCGACGCGCAAACCTTCCCCGATTTAATCGCCGCCGTGCGCGAGGCTGATCCCGATCAATTTCCATCGTATCTCATGGGCTGGATGACCGAGCGCGAGGACTACGCCGGCGATGATGTTGTGCTGGCGGATGATACGGCTTTTGTGACGTATGCACGCTCAGCGATGGCTGAAAAGATCGCGAGGGGGTACGAGTTCGACGAAGCCGTGTGGCGCGATCGCTATTATTACATCACGCACCCGCACGAGGCGCGTACGGCCGCCGTCGAGCATGTGACGTATATGTGGGCGCATTATCTGCGCGCAGAATGGCGACACGTCAAGCCGACGCTGGAAGAAGCCAAAGCGGTCTTTTCTGAGATGGATTATAGCAACATGAACGGCTTCGACATCATCGAAGCGGTGACGGGCCGTAACATGCGCGGACACGATAAGTTCACCCAACGTGTGAAAAATGCCGAGCGCTTCACCTTCATCCCGAGCGCGCACATCGGCCCCTATATCGCGTGGAATCCCAATCCAGAACAACGCGAGCTTCTGCTGTTCTTCGGCGCACGCCCGCCCAAGAACGCCACCGTCAAATCGACCGAATTGAATCGGAGCGAGTTGCTAGTGCGCTTGAACGCGCTGGCAGATGAGACGCGCCTCAAAATATTAGAGTTGCTGACCCAGCATCATGAACTGTGCGCGCAGGATTTCATCAACATGCTGGAACTGAGCCAGTCCAGCGCGAGTCGCCACTTACGCCAGCTGACCGCGTCCGGCTACGTCAGCGAACGGCGGCGCGATGTCGCCAAGTGTTACTCGCTCAACGAAGAGCGCATCGACGACACCATCTGCGCGCTGAAGGATTTTTTACGTAAGAGTTAGCCTGTGCGCTCGTCGCTCACAGGGCGGTATCAGCGAAAACGTAGTCGATGATGTCTTGCAAGTAGGCTTTGCGGGCGAAGTCTTCGGCATCGACCAGCACGCGCGGACAACTATAACGGGCGAGATCGTCCCAGTGGTCTTGGGCGTGGGCGCGGGTCGTGGGGCTGGCCCACGATACCCGCCGCACAAATGCGAGGATGTCTGCGCCCGCTTGCGTCTCGCCACGGGCGATGTACACCGCGGCGAGATCGGTCAAGGTGGCGAGGATGTCGTCGTGTGCGTCGATCGCCAGCGCCGCCTTGATGCCCATCAAGCAATCGTTCTCGGTCGGCATGATGGCTTTAGACGAAGGCGCTGATGCCGGTGATGTCGCGCCCGACGATCATCATGTTGATTTCGTTCGTGCCTTCATAGGTGTAGATCACTTCGGCATCTGTCCACAGGCGTGCGATGTGATTTTCGATCAGGATACCATTGCCGCCCAGCGTCTCGCGTGCCAGTTGCGTCACGCGGCGTGCGCCCTGCGCGTTGTTGAATTTCGCCATGCTGGACATCGCCTCGTTGAGCGTGCCGCGCATCGCGTTGCGCGTCAGTTCTAGCGAGAGGGCTTGCATCGTCGTGACCTGTGTCGCCATCTCGACCAGCTTCTGCTGGATCAGCTGGAAACTGGCGATCGGCTTGCCGAATTGCTCGCGTTCTTTGGCGTATTGCAGGGCATGTTCAAACGCGCCCGCCGCACACCCGGCTGCTTCCCACGCGACACCATAGCGACCGCTGAACAACACGCTCGCCGCATCTTTGAAGCTCCGCACTTTCTCAAGGCGGTTGGCGGCAGGGACGCGCACGTCTGTCAGGCGGATGTCTGCATTGAGGACAGCGCGCTTGCCAACCTTGCCCCAGATGTCCTGCACGTCCAGCCCGTTCGTTTCGCTCGGGTTTTCGATGACGAACGCGCCCAGCTTACCGTCGTCGTCCCGCGCCCAGATGATGAGCAAATCCGCGAGGCTAGCGTTACCGATCCAGCGTTTAGCCCCGTTGAGGATGTAATCGTCCCCATCGCGGCGGGCGGTCGTCTGGATACCGGCGGCGTTACTGCCGACGTAGGGTTCTGTCAAGCCGAATGCGCCGATTTTCTTCATCGCCACCATATCCGGCAACCAGCGCGCTTTTTGTTCCTCACTGCCGAGGAAGCCGACGGATGTCATCGCCAGACCACTGTGAACGCCGTAGGCTGTGCCAATGCTCCCGTCGCCTTTCGCCAGTTCATACGAGACCATCGCGACTTCCATATAATCCATGCCCGACGCGCCGTGTTCGTTCAGCATCCCGCCCATGATGTCCAGATCGCGCATTTCCATAAAAAGCTCATGCGGGAATTTGGCATCTTCCCAGTAGGGGTTGATGTTGGGGATCACCCGTTGTTGCACCCACTCGCGCACGCGGTCGCGGGTGGCTCGTTGCTTGTCGTTCAAGGCGTATTCAATTGCGTTGTAATAATCAAAACTTATTTGTTCCTGTACCGGAGCTACCATTGTGACTATCCTTCCAATAATCAAATCTCTGTTAGATTATTACCACATTATCATAAATATCAAGTGAGAGATACAACCCAATTTTGTGTGGCTGTGGATGCTGTTTGCGACCTGATGGGAGAAATATGCTAAACTAGAGATTAGATTGGTCGCTATCATGAGGACATCCCATGCAAAATATCAAAGAGCCGAAGATCGATAACAATTGGCTGGTCTACCGCGAGTCCTTCTCGACGGAGATACGGGCTGGGGCGGCGCGCAAAGCGGTGGTTGAGTATCTGGAGAGCATCGGCTTCGTGCAGACGCAAACTAAGCCCTCGTTACAATTCGAGCGCGGGACGGCTTTCGATGGCATTTACAACCCTGACCCGCGCTTCTTACGGACGGAAATCACCGTCGATTTAGTGGGTATGGGTGGCGATACTGTGATTGAGATTGTGATGCGCGTCAACCGTCTGGCGACTATCGCGCTTCAGCCGCATTATGACTTCTGGAAGGCGGAATTACACGGGCTCAACAACGCGCTGATGTTCGGCTATGCTGACCCGCTGTTGAGCGCCTACGCCGCCGAACGGGCGAAGTGGTTCTCGGTGACGTTGATCTTCGCGGCGCTGATGGGTCTGCTGATTTTGATCGCGAGTATCGTCTTTGTGACATCAGTCGCGCTCATGTCATCGGTCGCGCTGTGACGAGTCTCGGGCATGTCTCTGTGCATATCACGTATTCGGCTAGAGCAGTTAGGATGATCGATCATGTCTCGGATTAGACGTGCGCTCTTGTTCATGCCCGGCGACTCACGGCGCAAGATCGAGAAAGGGGCACAGCTGGATGTCGATAGCATCATCATGGATTTAGAAGATGCGATTGCCCTCACCCAAAAAGAAGTCGCGCGACACTCCGTGGCGGCGGCACTGCGCGAGCTAGATTTCGGGCGCAGTGAGCGCCTCGTCCGCATCAATCAGATCATCGACGGCTGGATTTACGGCGCTGACATCAACGCGACAATCCCTGCCAAGCCGGATGGCTACGTCCTGCCCAAGATCGAACATGCCGAGCAAGTCCGGCATATCAGCACCTTGCTCGCCAATGCCGAAGCCGAACACGGGTGGGACATCGGCACGATTAAATTGCTGGCGATCATCGAGACGGGCATGGGCATCGTCAACCTCAAGGAAATCGTCAGCAGTGACCCGCGATTAGAGGCGATCATCTTCGGCGCAGAGGATTTAGCAGGCAACATCGGCGCGACGCGCACCGACGACGGCTATGAGGTGTTCTATGCGCGCAGTGCGGTTGTCATCTGCGCCCGCGCCTTCGATAAGCAGGCGATCGATACCGTGTTCATCGACCTGAAAGCCCCGCCCGAGACGCTCCGTGCCGAGACTGAGCGCGTCCGTAATATGGGCTATACCGGTAAACTGGCGATTCATCCGCGACAGGTCGCGCCGATGCAGGCGGTGTTCACGCCCGATGATGACGAAATCATCGCCGCACAAGGCTTGATCGACGCGTTCAACGATCAGCAAGGACGCGGGGTGGGCGTGTTCGAGTACGAGGGTAAGATGATCGACATGCCCATGATTCGCAAAGCCATGACCACCATCGAGACCGCGCGCGCCTGCGGCATCAACGTCGAAGACTTGATGGTGACCGCCGACGACTGAGCGCCAACATCGCACATCATCAGCGAAAGTGATTACCGCATGACCATCACCGAACAAACTGAAAACCGCTTGATTGTCGAGCATCATCGCTTCGGTACGCTGGGCATTGTCCTGCTCTTCACCGTGATGAGCATCGGCATGTTCGTCTTTTTATTGATGCAGGGCTTGCCGCAGGTGGCGGGCTTCACGCTGTGGCAGTGGATTGGCTGGGGCGTGTGGCTGGGGGTCGCCTTGCTCTTGATCGGGGCGGGTCTTGTGCTATCGACGCGCACGCGCTTCGGCGCGCAATACGTCTTTGATCGCCATGCGGGCACGCTTGAGATCAACAGTCTGCGCCAGCAAACCAAGCATTCGATCTACAGCATCGCCAGCGCAGAAGTGCAATTCAACCCCGATGTGCGTGTCTACGGCATCTTTCTGGTGTTGCGCTCGGGCGAGCGACTGGCGCTCGGCACGCTCCCGCCCTATGACGAGCAGACCGCTTACACGCTGGCGCATCAAGTGACGCGTTTCCTGAAGCAATAGCCTTTATTCAACCGGATTGCCCGACAGACGGAGACGAAAACCCATGACTGATACGATTCTAGTCGTCGATGACGAACAGCGCATCATTGATCTGGCGCGGATGTATATCGAACAAGAGGGCTATCGCGTCGCCAGCGCGACCGATGGCAAAGAGGCGCTCGATAAAATTCTGGCAGATGCGCCCGCGCTGGTCGTGCTGGATCTGATGCTCCCGACAATGGACGGCTTTGAAGTTTGCCGCCGCGTGCGAGCGCGCTCGGATGTGCCGATCATCATGTTGACGGCGCGTACCGATGACATCGATAAGATTGTCGGGTTGGAGATGGGCGCAGACGATTACCTGACCAAGCCCTTCAACCCGCGAGAGTTGATCGCCCGCATCAAGGCGATCTTGCGGCGGAGCGAGCGCAAAGCTGGCGCGACAACCCAACCGCTGACGCTGGGCAACCTGACGATCACGCCCCAGCATCGCTCGGTGCAGGTCAATGGCGAGACGGTTGACCTGCGTATGAAAGAGTTCGACCTCCTGCTGACACTCGCCGAAAATCCGAACGTAGTCTTCACGCGTGAGCGCTTGCTCGACGTTGTGTGGGGCTACAATTTCGCTGGCGAGACGCGCACGGTTGATGTCCACGTCGCGCACTTGCGCCACAAGCTGGAGCAAATGTCCCCCACAATCGAAACGGTGTGGGGGGTCGGCTATAAGCTGATTGTCTAGCTTGATGAGCGCCCCCGCTATCTTTCCGTTTAGTGACTAGTGACCCTAGAAAAAGCTCATGAGTGCTGATCTACAGCAAACCTATCTCGTCAAACGGCAAGCCCTGACCAAAATCCCCGGCATTCGCACGCGCCTGTTCACGTCGTATCTCTTATTGCTGGCGATCTCGCTCGTGGTGTTGGCGGTCGCGCTCTTGCTCTTGCTGGGATCACGACAATCGCCACCACAGTTGACGTGGCAACGATTAGAAGCGATCTTGCCCGGGCTTAGCAATCAATCGCAGGTGCGCCTGCTGTTAGGCGCATCTGGGCGCGATGTGACGCTCATCGACCAATTCGCCACGACCAACGACGTGCGCGTGCTGATGCTACGCATCGACGGTGACGACGTGCTTGTCGTCTACGATAGCGCCGATGCCTTCGACCCGCGCGATACGATCAACATGCAACGTGCGCCCTATGACTCGCGCCTGCGTCCGGTCAACCGCAACACGGACATCGTTTTCGGGCGCTTTGAAAACGTCGATGCGCGTGAGTGGCTGTTCGCCGGCATCTTCTACAATCTCGATCGCCCGCGCCTGCCAGCTGATCGCATCGCCTTGATGATCGCCGAAGAACGCCCCAGCGAATCGCTCCAGAGCGTGTTAGTCGAGTTCGGCAGTTCCTTCTTGATTCCGTTGGTGCAAGCGGGCTTGGTCGGGCTGGTCGTCGCCTTCGTGCTGGCGTTTTTCATCAGTCGAAGCATCGCCCGCCAGCTAGATATGCTGGGCAAGGCCGCCAGTTCAGTCGCCGAGGGGCATTATAACGAGCAAGTCCCCGAAACCGGCTTGCGCGAAGTGCGCGCGGTGGCGATCGCCTTCAACCGCATGAGCGCACAAGTCCGCGCCTCGCAGACCGCACAAAACGATTTCGTCGCCAACGTCTCGCACGATCTGAAAACACCGCTGACATCGATCAAGGGCTTCTCGCAGGCGATCATCGACGGTGCCGCCCGAAATCCGGTCAATGCCGCGCAGATCATCCACGGCGAAGCCGACCGCCTGACGCGCATGGTCAGCGAGTTGACCGATCTCGCACGCTTACAAGCCGGTCGCCTCTCGATGAAATCGACCGCGATCGACGTGGGCCAGATGGTGGCGGGCATCGGACAACGCTTGAGCGTCGTCGCCGCCGAAAAATCGATCATGCTCGACGTACAAGCCGAGCCCCTGCCGCCGATTGCCGGCGATGGCGATCGCCTCGTGCAGGTCTTCACTAATCTGATCGGCAACGCCATCAAGTATACGCCCGATGGCGGTCACATCTGGGTCAGCACTGATATGCACCAGCGTGGCGTGCGCGTCGTCATCCGCGATACGGGCATGGGCATCCCGCCCGCAGACCTGCCGCGCCTGTTCGAGCGTTTCTATCAGGTCGATAAAGCGCGTGGCCCCGAACGCGGCACCGGACTCGGCTTGGCGATCACCCGCGAGATCATCGAAGCGCACGGCGGCACGATTCACATCACTAGCCCCGGCAAAGATCAGGGGACGACCGTCACCGTCTGGTTACCCGCGCCCGATTTGACGACGATCGTCCAGCGCCGCCGCTAGCGTATCCCGCCCCTACATGCGTCGGTAGATCGTTATAATATCGTTTTAATCTTGATATAAAGCGCCGTCTGTGTCCCCGTGACTAGGAAAAATGTCCTATACTGTAACAAAATACTAATGACGATCTTCGTTACTAGTGTTTTTCGGCTCTTTGGGATGTCGCGTGGTTTTTGTTGCAGGGGCGGTGCCCCCACACCTCCACAAGGAACCGTCGTTCCTTGACCTTGTTCAAAAAAGCAAAAGTTTTTGGCGTTCCCTTTTTTCAAAAAGAGGACGAAAAGAGCGTGACCACGCAAGATACGAAAGACCCTGTTTTTCTAACGCAAATGTAGGACGCTAACAAAAGGGAGGCATCGATGACTCAGCGCGATAACATCAATGTCACACAGCATCGAGAATACTGCCCGGCATGTGATGGGCAGGGTAAAGAATTCACCACCGATACGTGTCCGGCTTGCCATGGCAACGGCAAAGAGCGCGGCTACGACTTCAAGTGTAAGCGTTGTGATGGCGCGGGAGTCGTGCGAGTCAAGATTGCGTGTTCACTGTGCTGGGGGACGGGCGTGATTAACGTGCAGAAGCGCGCCGTTAAGCGCATCTTCGATGAACCCCTTAACGAGACCGAAACACAAGAAGCACCGCAGGCAACCGCTACACGGTCGGCGGGCAACACGCGCCGCCGCCCCAAATTGAAGCCGCTCCCCAAGCGCGGCGGCTAAGGCGATGTGAGCAATTGCGCCGCTTGCCCCAGATAGGCGAGATCGCCAATGGTGTACAGCGGCGTGCGCTCCCCAGCTGGTTGATACCGCTGAGCAAAGCGCCAGCCATCTGCCTGCCCACGCTCCCCCGCTTCGACCAGCACCGCATCAATATCCTGATCCTCCACGCTGACAATGCCATCATAAATCAGCGCATACGCGAGCGTGTCCGTGTCCAGCGTGCGGATGTGCGCGTAGGCTTTCTCCAGCGCATCATCCAGATGTGGATGTGTGAAGCGGCTGAGGACAACCCCGCGCTTCGTGCGACACATGACGAAGGGCACAAGCGCTTGTTGCCGCTTCAGGGGCATCAAGCCCTGCTCCACCGCGCTGAAGATTAAATCCATCAAGCGATCACTGATATTCATGCTCATGGGGTGTCTCTCTCCTGTTTGGTCATCCCTCAGCGACACACGTCAAACTGTGTGAGATCGACCAGCCACAGCCCGCCGTGATCGCCGTTTGCCGCGATTGCCAGCGTGTTGAAATCCGGCGCTAAGTACGAGCGCGAGCGTTCGTCCGTCGCCAGTTGTAAGGGTAGGTCGGTCAGCGTGTGTAGGTCATCGCCTTCAATGTGGAAGCATTGTAAGGTCGCCTGCCCGTCGCTGGGGCGCACGATATAGACGAAGCGCGTGCTAGCATCGCGCCGATAATACGCCGGTGCGGGGTAGTTATTGCCCGCCAGTTCATCAACCTCAAACATGAGGTCGCGCCGTTGCGAGATGGGACTCGACAGATAATAGCCGGTCACATCTTCGCCAGCGACGGAGAACGTCCCGCTGATAATCACGCGCCGCCCGTCGTTGTACAAGCCCGGCACCGTGTTCGAGGGCGTGTTATTCTGCAATAAGGCGCTGATTAAGCCGTTGGTCGGCCCGGCGGTGAAGTAGCGCACCGGTTCGCCATAGGCCCCGTAATAATACGCGAGAAAGTTACCAATCGGCGACCAGACGAAGCCCTGCAAGCTAAAGCGGCTGAGATTACTGTGAATCACGCGCCCGAATGATCCGTCGCGCTCGGCGGTTAAAATCGTGTGGATGTCGTTCTGAAACACCACGCGCCGCGATTGCGTCGGGAAGGTCAAAAAGGAGCGATTAAACAGCGTCTCGTCAATCTCGCGGTTCTGCGTGATGCGGTTGATGCCCGTCTGCCGGATGAAGAGATCGGTCACGCGGTCGGCTTCGGGATGCGCGTCAAGCGCGGTCGTTTCGTCGGCGCTCAGGTCATGGCGATACCAGTCATAAGTCGTGAACACGTCCTCATCACAGCCGACTCCGTAGCGCAGGGTCGTGTCGTCTTCCCACTGTACCAGCACCACTTCGCGCTGGCTGATTGGCGTCACGCCCTCCAGCGCCAGATCATCGGGCACCGGTTCGGGATCGGTCGGCACGCCCTCCGCAAAGAGATCGACTTCGGCAATGGCATCCTCGCTGGTGCTATCAATCGTGGCGATGAAGCGTTGGGCTTGCCCCGGTTGCAGGGGCGCATCGAGAATCGCCGCCCCGCATTGATCGACCACAAAGCCGAAGGCTTCGCCGATCACGTCACCATCGGCATTCAACAAATCGCCGTAGATATTCAGATCGGCGTAGGCCGTCGTGCCATTGTTGACCAGTTCGCCGACAATCACGCGCTCCTCTAGCCCGAAGGCATCGAGACGTGTCTCAACGGTAATGTCGGTGGCGGTCAGGTCGTTCGCTTGCGCGCTGGCGACGCTCGCCAGCAGGCATCCTATAAAACACACGATTAATCGGCGCATCATCTTGTTGTTCGTATCCTATTCTTGTGCTTGATCGTCGGGTAGATGCTGTAAATAACGGTGGATTTGTCGCCCGTGGTGCAGGGCTTCGGCAAAGTCGCGCAGGTTGACCCACGCTTTGTTGGCGAGCTTCTCAAGCCAGAAGTCATCACTGATGACGGGATCAACGATGCTATCCCACTGAATCGTATAGGGGTAGACGAGGCACTCAATGCCAAACGGCGTGACTGCCCACTCGCCAAATTGGGTGATGATCGTCGGCATTTCGGGTTCAGTCGGCGAGGGATGATCGCCGCCGTGCATGTCGTGCGCCTTGGCGCGGGCGGCTTCTTCGCGCTCATAAAGCGCCTGTAGGCGTTGCATCTCGCGGTCATAGTCGGCAGGATTTGCCATAGAAATCACCTCATTTGCAGGGCGTGTATCGGCTCGATTATAGCGCATCTCAGCGCACTGCTAAACTAGAATGCCATTAATACCGTCTGCTAAAACCCCTCAATTTTGCACGATGGCGTATAACTCGAAGGTGCGCCCGTCGTTGCGTTCGATCACGCGCACCCGCTCGAAGCGCGGATCACGCGCACCCGCCTGATAGAGCGCGTCCAGCGCCGGACGGGCGGCGGGCATCAGCATATAGTCGATCTCATAGCGGCGCGCTAGGTCGAGCGTTTGGTCGCGGGTCGCCAGCGGAGTCATGATGCTGGCATAGCCGTAGTAGCTCAGCACATATGGGTCTTGCGACATCAGGCGTAATTCTTGATCGCCGGTCAGGTCGGGCAAGGTCTCTAGCTCAGCAATCAACTGCTCGATATTGGCGTAGTAAGCATTGATGAAGGCCGTCTCTTGTCGCACGAGGTCGTAACTGTTCGCCATCATCAACATCAGCGCGATGGCGGCGGTCACGATGCGCCAGCGCGTATCGTGAATCAGCTTCTCTAAGGCGAGCGCGGCGAGCGGCAATAACAGCGGCACGACCGTCAGATAGGCTTTCTCGAAGCTCCCACTCTGGCTTTTATAGGGCATCAGCAGCGGATACGCCACTAGAATCCCGCCGATCCAGATCATGACCGGCGCGATCACCAGCAAGCGGTCACGCTCCCGATGCCAGATAATCCACAGCGCACCCAAGACCACCAGCACCGGCAAGACGACATCCAGCGTCGTCAGCACTTGCTTGCCTGCCGCCAGCAGTTCAAACAGACGTTTGCCTAATAACTCGCTGATCGTGCGCTGTTCGAGCATCGTCTGGAGCGTGATCTCGGTCGCATAGGCGTAGTGATCGCGCTGATCGACCATGAAGAACATACGGCTGGTCTCGGCACTGCCCAGCATCCCCAGTACCAGCTGGTTACGCACAAGCCACGGGCTGATCGTCAGCACGAACGCCAGCGGCACACTCCACAATGCCCGCGCTGGATAGCATCGCTTGGGCGCGAGCAGGCGATAGCCCAGCACCAGCACCAGCACCAGCGGCAGGATAATCAGCGAGTCATTGCGCGTGAGATACGCCAGACCGCCGCCGACACCCGCCAGCAACAAAGCCCAGCGTTTGCCGTGTTGGATGCCGTGCGTCAGCGCGATGAGGCTGGCACTGATGAACACCATATTGAGAATCGTCGTATCGGTACGCAGGGCATTCCACACAATGTCTGGCAGGACGAGTGCGAAGGCGGCGGCGATCAGGGCGCTATCATCGCGCAGGGCGAGTTGCTTGGCGGCGAGATAAACCAGCACGGGCAAGATCAAGCTCGCCGTGATGAAGGGCATCAGCGCCGCCGTTGGCGTTTGCCCGCCGATCGCCATCCCCAGCGCGACCGTCACCCCCGCCAGCGGCATCCAGTGATCAATGGGGTGGACAATCTGCTCGGGCAGGTGGCTGTACATCCACACGTAATCAATCGTGAAGCCCTGCCCCTGATGCAAGCGTCGTCCTAAGTTGTAATAATGATTCGAGTCGTGCATGCCGGGATTGTCAATCATCAGCAACAGGAACAGGCGCAGGGCGAGTCCCACGAGGATGATGCCGGTCAGCATGACGATTTGTCGGGTCATCTTCATAGCACGGTCATTTTCTGTATACAATGAAGCGATATTATACCGACAGATAGCCGACCGTACAGGTCGATTGAGGAAACCTATGGCAATACGTCGCTCATCACTCGCGCATGTTATCATGATCGCGCTCGCCCTGCTGTGGACGGGGCTGATCTTGTATTTGATGCTGACCCCCGGCGAAGATACGCCTGCCGAAGCGGTGAGCCGTTTCTTCGGTGGCACAGATGCAACGGATTGGGGCGGGCATGTGATCTTGTTCGGCGGTTTGATGGGCGTGTGGTATCAGGCGCTATCCGGCATCACTGCGCGGGTGAAGGCCTGGCAGTATGCGCTGGTGATCAGTCTAGCGGTGGGCATCAGCACCGAGAGCGCCCAATCTGCGATTATCAATCGCGGCACAGCCTTCTGGGATTATATCGGCAACGTGACGGGGATTCTGCTGGTGGCGTGGGGCGTGCGCTACTGGTCATGCTCGGTCGGTTGATGGTCTGGGGCGAGCAGGTCGCTGTTGGTACACGCGCTGAACTCATAGGCGCGCAGGTCATCCAGCACGCCCGCCCACACGTCCCATAAATCGAAGCGGTCGATCTCCCAGCTATGCCCCCACACATGCCAGATGCCGCCGGTCGCCGTCGCTATATCGAGCCACGCCCGCGCCAGACCGCGCCAATCCCGCAGGCGCAAGGGATTGACACCGTGCCGTAAGGTGGGGGCGATGGCGTTCTGTAAGGGTTGCGTGCGCGTGCGCCACCCGCGCCACAGCGCTTGTTGGGGCAAGGGTCGCAGAGGAAAGGGGTACAGATGCAGGGTCGTCGGCAGGCGATAGGGATTATCGCCGAGGGTCGTCATGTAAGCATCGACCCCGCGGGCGAGCGTGTAACCGGCATCAGCGACCATCTGTTGATGGGCGCGGGTATGCTTGCCCTTCGGGTAGCAGAAGGCGCGCACCTCGCGCCCGATCACGTCTTCTAGCCAGCGTTTGCTATCGTGGATTTCGCGCTCAGCCTGTTCCAGCGGGATTGCGGTCAGCGTCGGGTGGGTGAGGGTGTGCGCGCCGATCTCGTGGCGGTCGGCAATCTGGCGCAGGTCGGCTTCGCTCAGCCGTTGATCGAGAAAATCACGCGCGATGTAGAATGTGCCCTTCAAACCAGCGCGATCGAGCATATCAATCACGCGCCAATCCAGCACATGCCCATCGTCCCAGCTGGTGGTGATGCGTAAGCGCGTCATTCACGTTTCTCGTTGTAGAACTTATCCCACTCCGCGCTAAAATCAGCCGGCACGTCGATGACCACATCACCGCGCTGGCGACTGGGCAGAGTCGGCGGCGTGGGGGCAAAATCCTCAAGCGCCTTCTCGATGAAGTACACCATCTCGTGTGCTTCTAACTGCGCGTTGAAGCGGTGCGACCACCATGACAGCGCGAATAGCGCGATAATCAGCGTGCTGATGATCGGTACGCCCCAGGTCATAAAGACCAGCATCGATGCCATGAACACCGGCCACAGGAACACATCGACCAGATAATGCAAGCGCATATGGCTATGCAGGGTGAGCAGGGTCGTGTTGTCGTCAATGCGCTGGAAATCGCCATAGAGGTTGGTGGCGGAGGTTGTGCGCCGTTTGGGATACCACGCGACTTTGTTCGTCGTCCGCATCTTGAAGCCGCCGTCGTCAGTCGGTCGCAGAAAATAGCGTCGTCCATGAGCGAACACATGACGCAAGTGCAGGCGATTAACGCTGGGCTTCGCCGCTGTCTCCAGCACTTTATAACTCTGCGTGGGGGTCAACTGCAAGCGCAGATGCTTACCCTGATGCACATACCACAGGTGATGCAATACGCGCCGGCGCAGGCCTTGCCACCAGCGCGGGCTTTGCTCGGATGCTGTGTCATCGACCATGTGTACTTTTTGTTCAGCCATCGTCAGTTCAACCGCTCCGCTACAATAATCATTCGTTCCAGATAGGAATCACTGAAGAAATCATACGTATTACAGGTGATAAGTGTCAAGCGGTCGTCGGATGTAGGCATCACGGGCGATAAATCCGTCGGCGCTACTGTGCGAATCTCAGTGATGATATAGCGATACTCCGTGCTGGACTGGCGCAGGATGACGACATCATCGACGCGCAATTCGTCCAGATTGGCGAAAATGCCGGGGCGACCGTCGCGCATCTCCACATGACCAGACAGCACGACGTTGCCCGGCTCATCCAGCCACGCCGTCCCTTCCAGATGCCCCACCCGCGTTCCTAATTGGCTCACGTCCCAGCTGGTGTCATCGAGATAGGCTTGAATCACTTGTGAGTAAATCCCCGCCCGCGGGATGAAAACCGAGACATTATCGGGTATCTCTTGCCGGAAGCCGATTTGACGCGAGATAGACGTGACGCTCGTCATGCGATCCAGATCAGGATCGCCGGCGGATGATCGATCAATCGGGCGCTCGATTGTCGGGGCGGGGGTGCGGGTTGACGCGGCGGGGATGTTGGTGCTTGCGGTATCGGGCACATTCGGCGTGAGCGTCGGCGGTAGCTGGGCGATGTCGGGGTCTGGTGGTGCAGTCGGCGATGCGTTATCCCACACATAGAAGATCACCCCGATCAACATAGCGAAAGCGATCAATACGGATAATGATGGACGACCGAACCGTAAACGCATGGATACTAGTATTTTCCCTAAAGACGTTTGTGCTATATTATACTGAATTGTGCGGGTGTGTGATGACCCAATTCTCACAAAGTCAGGTTGGGCAAACTGTAGCAGGCTCATGTGTAAAGTCTGTGCAAAGTGGGACGCTGTCCCACACCCTGCAAAAGGCTTACGCCTTGTAACTACTCAGGTCAATTGATTTACGCCAGCTTTTGCCCTCAAGACAAGCACGGTTGAAGTCCCTCTCCTAGCCACATCGTGGCGGTCGGGAGAGGGATTTAGGG
>DAOTTV010000106.1:0-28625 GCA_034437755.1 Anaerolineae bacterium
GGCAATTGCAGGCGTGATTGCTGTCGCCGGTTTGACGCAAGTATCAGCGCGTTTCGCCAGCTTGCTCGATTTCAGCAGTGGCACGACCTTCATTCGTCTGCGCGTGTGGGAAAGTACGCTGGAGATTCTTGCCGATCATCCAGTGACGGGGCTGGGACTCGATCAATTTTTATACGAATACAGCGCAGGCTATATTCGTCCGGATGCGATCGTCGATCCTGATTTGAACCATCCGCATAACATCGTACTAGATTACTGGGTACGCCTGGGATTAGCAGGGGTGGGGATTATCATCGCCACACAGCTTATCTTCTGGTGGCGGGCATTTAAACAGTGGCATCATCAGCGCGATAATGCCTTACTTGTTGGGGCAATGGGGGCGATGGCGGCACTGCTCGCTCATGGTCTCATCGATAACAGCGTGTACGTCAACGATCTTGCGCTGATCTTCGTGCTATTGCTAGCGATTGTGGCACATCGTGACACATCCCTACCCCGATGAGATGCTTTAAAATCAGTATATTCGCCACTTGTCAGCTATGGTAAACTCTTGCGCGTCGTGTATACGGTAATTGTCAGGGAGTCCACATTGCGTATTCTAGTCACAGGCGGCGCGGGGTTTGTCGGGTCACATCTAGTGGATCGCTTCATTGTAGAGGGACATCAAGTCATTGCGATGGATAATCTCATCACGGGCAATGTTGATAATATTCACCATCACATGAGTAACCCGAACTTTGAGTTCATTCATCATGACATCAGCAATTATATTCATGTGCCGGGTGCTGTAGATGGCATCTTTCATTTTGCTTCGCCTGCTAGCCCAATTGATTACCTCAAGTACCCAATCCAGACACTGAAAGTCGGCGCATTGGGAACACACAACGTACTGGGATTAGCTAAAGCGAAGGGCGCGCGCGTGCTGTTCGCATCGACATCAGAAGTCTATGGTAATCCATTAGAACACCCGCAGAAAGAAACTTACGCCGGTAACGTTGATCCGATGGGGCCGCGTGGCGTATACGACGAAGCCAAACGCTTTGCTGAGTCGCTGGTGATGGCGTATCATCGGCAACACAACCTCGAGACGCGCATCGTGCGAATCTTCAACACTTATGGCCCACGCATGAGCCTCAATGATGGGCGCGTCGTGCCTAACTTCATCAAGCAATCCCTGCTCGGTCAACCGTTGACGGTCTACGGGGATGGCCAACAGACGCGCTGTTTTCAATATGTGGATGATCTGGTCGAAGGGGTGCATCGCCTCTATTACTCCGATTACAGCGATCCCGTCAACATCGGCACCACGCACGAAATCAACATGATTGAATTTGCCGAAGCAGTCAATGAGATCGCGGGCAATCAAGCTGGTATCATCTTCAAAGAAGACTTACGCATCGCGGGTGATCCGCAAACGCGCCAACCGGATACAACCCTTGCGCGCCAAGTCCTCGGTTGGGAACCACAAGTATCGCTCCCTGATGGGCTGGCGAAGACGCTTGATTTTTTCCGCGATAAGGTGCGACCAGAGCAATGAGCGTGCGAGTACAGGATGATCGTTGGCTGACGGTTATCTGGGGACTGCTGGCGGCTTTTTGTGCAGTGATGATTGTTGCATTACCGCTTGAAGGGACGATTGCCATACTCGCAATCATCGCTATCGCGGTACTGAGTGCGTTCACACCGTTGACGACGCTCGCCTTTTTACTGATCTTAGCGCCGTTACGCACCCTAATCGCCACTGAAGCGACCGTCGCCCTACCGCTGGATATTGGTCAACTATTCTTCGTCCTCTTTATCGCTGTCTGGTTGAGCCATCGCATTATCTATTCTGAACGACTGACAGACCTCGCGTGGACTCCCTTATATTATCCGTTGGGTGGCTTCATCATCGCCAGCGGACTCACCGTTATCACGGCGTACTCACTACACGTCTGGGTGTCTGAATGGTTGAAGTGGCTGTTGATGCTCGGCTTAATCACGGTCGTGATGCATCTAGGGCGGGGGCAGCGCTGGCAGTGGATTGTGCTGGCATTGCTGGCGGGCGGTGTCGCGAATGCGCTCGTGGGTTTGTATATCTTCTTCGGCGGTAGTGGTGCAGATCACCTACTGATTAACGGTCGTTTTTTTCGGGCGTTTGGCACGTTCGGGCAACCAAATCCCTTCGGGGGCTATCTAGGTCTATTGTTGCCGCTAGCAATCATGACAGCTTACGGACAACTGGTCACGGCATGGCAGGTCTATGATGCACGTCACCGTATCCAGTGGCGAAGCCTAGCATTGACGATCTTTTACGCAGGCATTACGCTCATCTTGCTTGCAGGATTAATCGCTTCTTGGAGCCGGGGCGCGTGGCTTGGATTTCTGGCATCGGTCGCCGTGATGGGATTTGTCTTACCGCGCAAGTTATATCAACGGATTGGTATCACTGCGCTGGGTGCGAGCGCCTTACTCGGCGTATGGGTCGGTGGTCTGTTGCCGAGCGCGATTGTCAATCGGCTCGCCAGTTCGTTCGCCGGTTACTTCACTTTGAACGACGTGCGCGGGGTTGATATTACGTCCGCAAATTATGCGATTGTCGAACGGTTGGCACACTGGCAGGCGGCACTCAACATGGCGCAGGAACACTTCTGGCTCGGCGTGGGGCTGGGCAATTACGATGTTGCTTATGCACAATTTCGCCTTATCAACTGGGATTTTGCGCTCGGTCATGCACATAATTATTATTTGAATATGTTTGCTGAAGCTGGTTTTATCGGGCTGATAGCGTATTTGGGCTTGTGGCTGAGCATTTCATGGATAAACTGGCAAGCCTTGCGCCATCCTGACCACCAGTCGCGAGCATTGGCAGTTGGTCTACTAGGAACATGGACATATTTATCAGTGCATAGTTTGCTTGATAACCTATATGTCAACAACATGTTCATTCATATGGGTATTATGTTCGGGCTTTTAGCCCTTATTTATCATCAGACAAAACAAGGTATGATCTGGGGTACGGACTCATGACACAAGTTGCAACAGTAGACAAGACAAACGAGACAGAGCATCGCGCGTTAAACACGCCATTCGATGGCTTGATTAAGTTCGTCGCGGGCAAAGTCGGTGGTGATAAGGCGATTGAAGTCGAGCGTTTCTTGAAGTTCGCCTTTGTCGGCGTGATCGGCGCAATGCTCGATTTAGGCGTTTATACATTCCTGCGTCTGACCCTGCTATCTGGCGGTGAGGGTGGCGATCCCTCGCGTGTGCTCGTGATCATGGCGGCGACATTCTCGTTTATCTGCGCGGTTATAAGCAATTTCACATGGAATCGTTACTGGACATATCCGGACTCGCGCTCGCGTCCTATTCGCCAGCAATTGGCACAATTTGCCCTTGTCAGCACGATTGGCTGGTCAGCGCGTAGTGTCTATCTTTTCCTGACGGTCAATTATTTCCGGCGCTTGAGTGTGGACGTTGCCGCAAGCCTCAATCTCGGCATTGATGCGGCGGTTGTCTCACAATTAGGTGAAACGGTCACCGTGTTATCAGCGATCGGCGTGGTTATGATCTGGAACTTCCTCGTCAATCGTTATTGGACATACAGCGATGTCGATGATGTCGAGTGAGTCGTGACGAGAATCGGGATTGATTACACGCCAGCATACGAACAGGGCGCGGGTATCGGTCGTCTTGTTCGTGATCTGGTGACAACCCTTGCCCGGCAAGATATAGAGACATGTTATCGTCTGTTTGTCGCGGGTCATCAGGGTGATTTAGCCGATCCCTTAGCGGCTAATTTTAGCTGGGCACCGACGCGCATCACGCCGCGATGGTTGGCGCGTATCTGGCAACGAGCGCGTTTACCTGTACCGATTGAGCTTTTTACAGGGCGTGTTGATTTGTATCACGCGACAGACTTTGTATTGCCGCCGACTCTGCCACGTACCAAAACAATTGTCACTGTGCATGATCTGAGCTTTGAGCGCGTGCCGGATGTGGCTAGTCCTGCATTGCGTGCTTATTTACGTCAGGTCGTACCACGCTCAGTGCGGCGTGCTGACCATGTGATTGCTGATTCGCAGGCGACCAAAGATGATCTAGTCGATTTATACGCGATACCCCGTGACAAGGTAACAGTGCTTTTGAGCGGGATCAATCCACGCTATGCCCCCGTTACTACACGTAATGTTTTGTTGACTATACGAAGTAAATATCGCTTGCCGGATCGTCCATATTTGCTCGCGGTCGGCACAGTGCAACCGCGCAAGAACTACAGTCGCATCATTCAAGCACTTGCGCGGCTACGGCAAGCGGGCTACGCTATCGATTTTGTGATTGCCGGCGGCAAAGGCTGGCTCGAAGATGAAATGTATCAAACCATCGCAGCGACAGGCATGAGGGATTACGTGCATCTGATTGGCTACGTGGACGATGAAGACTTACCCGCGCTTTATAGCCATGCCGCGTGTGTCGGTTACCCGTCACTATACGAAGGTTTCGGCTTCCCCGTGCTAGAAGGCATGGCATGTGGCACACCAGTCGTCACATCGACCGTTTCATCATTGCCAGAGGTCGCAGGCGATGCCGCACTACTGGTTAACCCGCACGATGTCACAGCTATCACCAACGCCATCCAGCGCATCCTAGACGATCATACCTTGCGCGAGACACTTATCCAGCGCGGCTTCGAGCAGGTCAAAGGCTTCACATGGGCGCAGTCTGCGCGTCACTTGCGCGAGATTTATCAGCAGGTGCTCGATAGCTGATATAATGACCTTGAGTTTTTGAGCAATAGCGAAAGGTTATGATAAATGGACGGAAAACGTGTATCAGATAGTTGTGTGACGTTGAGCCATATGATGGGGCCACAGGATGCCAACGGACTCGGCAACGTACACGGTGGCGTCATCATGAAACTCGCCGATGAAGCCGGTGGCTTAGCCGCTATGCGCCACGCACAAGCGCCGACCGTCACCGTCGCTGTGGATTCGATGACTTTCATGCACCCGATCTACATCGGCAACTTCGTCGAGTTCAAAGCTGAGCTGACGTACGTCGGGCGCACGTCAATTGAAGTTCGCGTCGAAGTCATACGAGAGAACCCGATCAGCGGCGAGCGCATCACGAGCAACACCGCTTATTACGTGTACGTCGCCCTAGATGACAACGGCACGCCCAAAGCTGTACCGCCGCTCGTCTACGAGACAGACGAACAAAAAGCCCGCGCCGAACACGCCGTCGAGCGACAAGCCTATCGTAAGCAACAACGCGACCGTGAAGAAAGCATATATCCATGAGCGATAACGACAACACTTCACAATCTTCGGCGCTTTTACGCTTGCTCAACGAGCATAGCCACAAGCGCATCACCGATATGCCCGAGCCGGACTTAGGGCTAGCAGAAAATCGCCCGTTTCCGTTTTTTGCGATTGTCAGACAAATCGAGATGAAAACAGCGCTCTTGCTAGCGATGATTAACCCGACCATCGGCGGGGTTCTGCTGATCGGGCCGCGCGGCATCGGTAAGACGACCGCTGTCCGCAGTGTGACCGGCATCCTACCCCATGCCGAAGTCAGCATCTGCGAAGAAGGCGTGCTACCGGAAGATTTAGAAAGCCTCGAAGCAGAGGAGGCGATGTATCTCTACCCAGATTGTTACGAAAAATACAAACAGGGTGAAACGATCTCGCGCTATGAACCCGTTCGGCTAGTAGAACTCCCATTGAATGCACGTATTGAAGATGTCGTCGGCAGTATCAACGAGCGTGCGGCTATCCATCGTAACCAGATTCGTATCGAGCGCGGCATTTTATCGCGTGCTGATAATAACATTCTCTATGTCGATGAGGTCAATCTGCTGGATGATCAGATTGTAGATGTGATTCTAGATGCGGCGGCGCAGGGAAGCTACACCGTGCGTCGGGGCGCGGTCGTCGGCACGTATCGGTCGCGCTTTGTGCTGGTCGGGTCGATGAATCCCGAAGAGGGGCGCTTACGTCCACAAATTCTCGATCGTTTCGGGTTGCGCGTCAACGTGCGCGGCTTGATGAACACCGAGGAACGTGCTGAAATTTATCGGCGGGTACGTGCCTACCGGCGCAATCCGACCAAATTCATCCACGAGTGGGAAGAAGAGACATCCGCCGCTATTGACGAGATTCTGGTAGCACGCGAGCTTCTACGTGATACAGAACTGACCGACGAAGCGTTCCAGACCGGCTTGCAACTCGTCCAAGACCTTGAAATTGACTCGCATCGGGCTGAATACACGCTGTTCGAGGCGGCGCGGGCGTATGCGGCGGCTGATATGCGGACGAAAGTTACGCTGGATGACCTGCAAGCGATTGCCCCGCTTGCTCTGCGCCAGCGACGGAGTGAATTCATGATGACCTTCTTCGACGATCAAGAACGTGAAGATCAACAAATCACATCGACCTTAGCGACGATCACAGGGAACGAATGAACCACAATCAACGCGAACAATGGATCATGAGTAGTGCCATCTTGCTGGCAATAATCGGGTATATCCTGCCATGGGTGATCAATGGCAGTGCTGGCTTGAACCTCGGCGCGCACGATTTAGCATCATGGACGACCTTACATCCCGAAGCACAGGCGATGCTCTTACCCAGCTTGTTGATGCGTGGTCAGTTACTGCTCATCACATGGCTGGTTGCTAGCGGCACGACACGACCGCTATTCGGGCGTGATTGGGTGATACGGATCATTGTCATCACGGGTTTGTTGCTGGCACAATTGCCACCACTAGATTTCGTCTATGCGCTTGATGACCGCAATCAACAGCAACAAGCCCTGCTGACGCTCGTCTGTGCGTTAGGTGCAGGAGTCGGCATCAGCGGTCTCGTGGTGACGTGGCAACGGTATGTGCCGATAGGGATTGCGCTTGTGGGGATTGTAACCAGCTTATACAGCTGGCAGGAAGCCCTGCGCCTGATGCAGACTTACGGTTTGCCAGCTTATACGGGCATCGGCATCGTGTTCTTAGTCGGCGCTTATGGACTTGTGCTAACCTATCGAGGGTATATGTTGCGTCAAACAAACAGAGCCACGCCTTAGACGCGGCTCTGCCTTTCGCACGTTCGCCCGTATGATTCGGGTAAGTCATGCGTTGGTGTATAAGTCCAGAGTGGTGTTAGCTCATGTGCTGGTTGATGTAGTCGATCGCTTCTGAGACAGTGTTGATCTTTTGCGCTTCTTCATCGCTGATTTCACCGCCGAATTCTTCTTCGAACTGCATGATCAGTTCAACGAGATCGAGCGAATCTGCATCGAGGTCATCGCGGAAGTTGGCTTCCGGCACGACATCGCCTTCATCGACACCGAGGACATCCACCACAATCTGCGTAACACGTTCTTGAATACTAGCCATTTGGACTTTTCCCTCCCAATTGGACATGAATTATTTTACAAGTTAAACGAACGTAGATTATACCGATAATTAGAAACGATGCTAGTCCGGCATTAAGGGCAATTGACGAGACCCTTAAAGCGCATTAGCATTAATTCGCTAACCCTGAAGACAGGTAACTATCAATTATAAGGAACACAAAAGTATGGCGAAAGTCACGGAACAGCCTACGACAGAACGTCGCAAGGTCGATCATATTCGCATCAATTTAGAAGAAAATGTCGATTTCCCACGTTTGACGACGGGTTTAGAGAAATACCGCTTCATGCATTGTGCCGTACCAGAGATTAATCTAGACGATGTGACGACGGAAGTCACGCTCTTCGGGCGCACGCTCTCGGCTCCCATTCTCATCTCGTCGATGACGGGTGGCGCAGAAATGGCAAACCGCATCAACCGTACGCTCGCCATTGCCGCGCAAGAACACCGCATCGCGATGGGTGTCGGGTCACAACGGGCGGCGATCGAAGATGAAGAACTTGCCTACACGTTCCAAATTCGTGATATTGCGCCGGATGCCCTGCTCTTCGCTAATGTTGGCGCGGTACAACTGAATTACGGCTACGGCGTTAATGCAATGCGCCGCGCCGTCGATATGCTGGAAGCGAATGCGCTCATTCTGCATTTCAACGTTCTGCAAGAGGCTGTGCAACCAGAGGGCGATACCAATTTCGCCGGTTTGCTAGCAGAGGTGGAAAAAGTTTGTGCCAATATCGGCGTGCCGGTGATCGCGAAAGAAGTCGGCTGGGGTTTTTCGGCACAAGATGTGAGCCGTCTGGTGAACGCGGGGGTCTCTGCCATTGATGTCGCAGGCTCAGGCGGCACATCATGGAGCGAAGTCGAGTATCACCGTGCGCCAACCGCGTTCCACGCACGGGTTGCGCGGGCATTCGCTGATTGGGGCATCCCGACAGCAGACGCGATCATCTATTCCAAGCAAGCCGCCCCAGATACCCCCGTGATTGCGAGTGGTGGTCTGCGCGATGGGATCGATATTGCGAAGTGTATCGCACTCGGTGCCACACTGGGCGGGATGGCGGGGCCGTTCTTGAAAGCCGCGCACGTCTCCGCTGAAGCCGTTGATGACTTCGTGCGCGAAGTCACCGCGCAGATTCGGATTGCGATGCTGTGCAGTGGCGCAGATAGCGTCAGCGCATTACAGAACACGCCCTTGCTTGAGGATACCCGTTAAATACGGGGCGATCAGATTAACTCACGGATAATCGCGTTATTGAGCAAGCGTCCGGCTTCAGTGACGCGTATCCGTTCGTCATCGACATGAAGCAAGCCATAGCCGACGAACGTCTCGATCGTTGTGCGATACAAATCGACAATATCAGCGCCAAAACGCTGACGAAATGCTTCGCGATCAATCCCTTCTTGTGTCAGACGTAAGCCCATCATGATCGTTTCTGCCATATCTGTCTTACGATCGACAACTGTCGCCTTAGAAACAGCTGGCGTACGCGGGAAAGCATAATCGCTTGCAACCGTCTGCAAGCTGTCGATGTACTTCTGTGGGGAGCGCGTGACGATGTAGCGTACCCCATCCGCAAAGCCATGCGCGCCCGGACCAAGACCTAAGTACGGTAGATTACGCCAGTATTGTAGGTTATGCTGAGATTGATAACCGTCACGGCTCCAATTACTGATCTCATATTGTCGATAGCCCACCCGTTGTAGCATCTCTGTGGCAAGTTCATACATATCCGCCGCCAGATCATCATCAATCGCGGGCAAGTCTCCTGTCTTAACGCGCTCGGTGAGTTCTGTCCCCCCTTTGAGGATGAGTTCATAGTGCGAGATGTGATGCGGCTCTAGTGCGATCGCCTCTCGCAGAGTTGCGCGCCATGTAGCGAGCGTCTCATGCGGCGATGCAAAGATCAAATCGAGGCTGATATTATCGAAATCAGCGGCGCGCGCGGCACTGACAGCGGCACGGGTCATCGCCATATCATGACGACGATTGAAGAGCGTCAACACATCGGGATTAGCGGATTGCATGCCGATGCTGATACGGTTGAAGCCGATGGCACGCAACTGCGAGAGATAGGCTTCGGTCAGATCATTCGGGTTCGATTCTAGACTGATTTCACAATCCGGCGCTAGCACGAAGCTCTCACGGATTGCCTGAAACAAGACACGATATTGCTGAGGTGTAATCAGGGATGGTGTGCCACCGCCGAAGAAGATCGATTTGAGCGACATCTCAGGGTTTGCTGTAGCGACGATGCGTATCTCGCGGGCGAGTGCCTGGACAAATGCCGGAATCAAATCATCGAGATCAACATAGGTGTTGAAAGCACAGTAAGTACACATCGTCTTACAGAACGGGATATGCAAGTAGAGTGAGAATTGTTGTGTGTCCATACAATCTATTAATTGCGGTATTGTGATAGGTTTCATATAATGATTAAAGATTATTGTGGAATTTGCTATCCTGAAATTAATCACGGTGAGTAGGACTTATGCCTGAGACAACACAATTCAGCGGAATGCAAGAGAAAGGGAATAACGCCAACGACGGTGCCTTACAACAGGGATCGATTCTGATTGCGCGTTACCGTATCGAAGGACAGCTGGGGGGCGGGGGGCAAGGGGCGGTCTACCAGGCCCGTGACATGAACTTCCCGGAAGCCCGTCGCCTCGTCGCGGTGAAAGAGATGCACGTCAATACTAAGGACGATAATCTCAAGAAAGAAGCCTTGAAGACCTTCAAGCGCGAGGCAAATATCCTCGCGACACTCGCGCATCCGGCTATTCCTAAGATTTATGACTTTTTCGAGCAGAGTGGGCGTGCCTACGTCGTGATGGAATACATCAACGGGCGCGATCTCGAAGCCTTGTTAGTCAAGACCAAGAGCCTGCCGATGGATAAGATCATCGAATGGGGTATCGACCTGTGTGATGTGTTGCATTATCTGCATGAGCATAAGCCAGAGCCGATTATCTTCCGCGATATGAAGCCCGCCAATGTGATGATCGACAGCCTCGGCAAAGTGCGCTTGATCGACTTCGGCATCGCGAAGATTTTCGTGCGCGATCTGCCGCAGACGATGATCGGGACGGAAGGTTACAGCGCGCCGGAACAGTATAAGGGCAATGCGAATCCATCAAGCGATATTTTCAGCCTTGGCGCGACTCTGCATCATGTCATCACGCGCAAGGATCCGCGTTTAGAGTTGCCGTTCAGCTTCGATGATCGTCCGCTTCGGGACTTTGACCCGAAAGCACCGAGTGGCTTACAGGCGATTCTCAATAAGGCGCTAACCTACGAACCAGAAAAGCGTTACGAAACCTGTGCCCAGATGAAAGAAGACTTAGAAGCGCTGAAGTATCAAGCCGCCGGCGTGAAAGTCATCACAGCTGGCTCAAAAGAAGCTGCGCAAGCCAGCGATAACGGCACCGGTGTCGCTGTCGAAGAGGGAACAGATTTCTTCGATGCAGAAGGCGAAGATGGCGTAGGTGGCATTCAACCGGTCTGGAAATTTAAGACGGAGGATGAAATTCGCAGTAATCCAGCTATCCACCAGAATATTGTCTTCGTCGGGTCTTACGACACCAACTTATGGGCGCTAAACATCGAAACGGGTGAAATGATGTGGCGACACGCGACCGAAGGCGGGATTGCCTCATCGCCTGTGATCGACGAAGAGTATGGTCAAGTTTTATTCGGATCAGAAGATCACAGCTACATGGCATTGGACATCAAAAATGGCGATGTCAACTGGACATACTACACCGATGATAAAGTGCGCGGTGGCGGTAATGTGGCGCATGGGCATGTGTTCTTCGGTAGTGATGATTACAAGCTCTACGCGCTGATTGCCGGTAATGGTCGCTTCATGTGGGATTACGAAGTGGATGCGCCGATTCGCGGTACACCCTGCGTGACAGCCGATCGTGTGATCTTCGGCACAGAAAACGGTGAGATTGTTGCGCTCGAATTGAGTGGCGAGAAGAAGTGGTCGTATCGCACCCGACGCGGCGTACTTTCAACCCCGGTCGTCGATGATGATAACATTTGCTATGTCGGGTCTTTCGATGGATATGTCTACGCACTGGATGCCAGCAATGGCTACAGTCAATGGCGCTTCCGCACGCTGGGGCCAGTCGCGTCATCACCGGCGCTGGTAGATGACATGCTGTTCATCGGCTCGGCGGATGGCAAAGTCTATTGCATCAACGTACTGACGGGGAAAGAAATCTGGAAGCAGGATCTTGGTGCGCCGATTGTCTCGTCGCCCCGCGTCCATCGAGGGGTTGTCTATATCGGTGGCACGGATAACAAGCTGTATGCCCTGGGTATAAAGAAGGGTAAAGAATTGTGGCAATTCGAAGCCGGTGGACAAATCACGTCAACGCCCTACATTGCCAATAATCTGATCATCTTTGGTTCGCTGGATCGCACACTATATGCATTACCGATTGTTTCGGTATAATTTTTGCGGATTGGATGGATAGGCTGTATGGGGTTCTGGCGTAATTTTTTCAACATGCTATCTGACAACGATAGCACCAAGCGAATAGAAAAAGAGGAAGAAGAAGACATGACTGAGCCTGTAGACAACGAGCATGGATCAGAGACGGATGAAGTCACCCTCCCGATGATGCCCAATGCCCAGACAGATGACGAGGATAAGACGGACGCACAATCACCACCTGATAAGATGGTGGACGATGATGATGATGATTTCGTCACCTTACCAGAAGTGGGCACTGTTCCGCTGAATGAGACGGAGGATTATCGCCCTGGAGTCACGCGGCCACTGAAGGACGAACCTACATCGAATACGCTGACAGACGGTCACATTATCTACGGGCAAATGTCAAACACAGGGATGGTACGCAACAACAACCAAGATGCGGCAATGTCCTTCTATTTTGCCAGCGATACCGATGACGAGATTCCCGATTTTGGGGTGTTCATTGTTGCTGACGGTATGGGCGGGCACAAAGAAGGCGAGAAGGCCTCAGCATTGACGGCGCGCACCATCCTCACTGATCTATTCACAACGATTTATCTGCCGATGATCAAGGATGAAAACCAGGATGCCGGACGCTTCACGATTACCGAAGCACTCGTACAGGCGACGCAGAAAGCCAATCAATTGGTACGACGCAACGTACAAGATGGTGGTACAACCTGTACCGTAGCCGTCATCATCGGGTATCAGGCATATTTCAGCCATGTTGGCGATAGTCGCGCTTACTTGATCAGTCAAAATGGAGCGATTGATCTCATCACGCGCGATCACTCGGTCGTTCAGCGCTTGATCGAACTTGATCAACTCACGCCGGAAGAAGCAGAGCATCATGAGCAACGTAACGTGCTCTATCGTGCGGTCGGGCAAAACGAAGAAGTTGATGTCGACATCCTGCGCCGTCGCCTGCAAGCCAACACGTCAATTTTGATCTGTAGCGATGGCTTATGGGGCATGGTTGACGATGAAGAGATTGCCGACATCGTCAACAGCAGTCCCGACCCACAAATTGCCTGTGATCGTTTGATCGCGACTGCCAACAAAAATGGTGGTACCGACAACATCACAGCACTCGTCCTGAAAATGCCAGCGAAATGATGAGATAATGCTATGGAATATGATTATAATCCTTACCGCGAGCTAGGTATCAGTCCTGAAGCGACCGATCAAGAGATTAAACGCGCTTATCACAAGCTTGCCCAGCGTCTACATCCCGATAAGAACCGGATTCGTGCGGCTGAGAAACAATCCCAGCGCATCAACAACGCCTATAATTTGCTAATGGATCCCATCCAGCGACGAAAATATGAAGACTATCAGAGCGATCGCAAGGGGACAACATCGGGGTACTTCACGATGCGCGTCACCCCTAGCAAGCGTGCCTTCGCTCCGATTCCTGAAGCACAGGTCGTCTATCTGCTGACAGAGATTATGGCTTCACCTGATGCCGAACGATCGAACAAAGCAGATGTCAACCTAAATCTGACGCTCGTCATTGACCAGAGCAACTCCATGAGCGACGAAAATCGCATGAAGAAGGTCAAAGCCGCCGCACAAGAGATTATCAGCCAGCTAAAACCACAGGACATTCTATCGGTCGTCTCTTTCAACGATCGTGCGAACGTCGTTATTCCCGCCCAGAATGCGTCTGATCCCAACAAGCTCAAGGCGCGGATTTCGATGATGAAGCCCTTCGCCAGCACAGCGATGTACGAGGGCTTGAACGCCGGTTTAGAGCAAAATCTGAAATATTTGAACAAGAATATGGTCAACCATATTATCTTGTTGACGGACGGTCATACATATGGCGACGAAGATGAGTGTATCAGCCTTGCACAACGGGCGAAGGACAAAGGCATCAGCCTGACGGCAATGGGCTTGGGCACTGATTGGAATGATAAATTCTTAGATCAACTCGCCAGCACGACCGGCGGTAATTCGATCTATGTCAATTCGATCAATCTCGTTCGTGATTTCCTCGACGACCAAATCCGTAGCCTCTCGAACGCTTATGCCGAGCGTATGGAACTCGTGATCGCGCCTGATCAGGATGTGCTGTTAGAGATGGCATTCAAGCTATCGCCAAGTCCGCAACCGCTGGTTGCAGAAAACGGGATCATCCCGCTTGGTAGTCTGCAACCGAAGCGCCCAATCGCCGTGTTGATGAAACTACAACTGCCAGGCGATATGGACGTGGATTATCGTAGTATGGCACGCATCAGTGCCGAGGGTGATATTCTGCAAAATCGTCCTCAAGCCTTTCAAGCCGTTAGCGATCTGACAATCGAAGTGACGGAAACACCACCAGCAGACGAAAAGCCGCCCACTGTCATTGTAGACGCGCTGAGCAAATTAACGCTGTATCGCCTGCAAGAGAAAGCACAAGAAGCGCTTGAAAACGGCGATATTGACGAAGCGACACGCCAGCTTGAATATCTATCGACGCGCCTGTATAACATGGGCGAAGATCAACTGGGGAAGCAAGCCATGTTAGAAGCACACCATGTGAAGAATACGAAAGCATTCACCAGTGCGGCCGGTAAATTGACGCTTAAATACACGACACGCTCATTGGTTGGCACATCGGGTTTACAGGATTTGATTACATCCATGTTCGACCAGAAGCAACAAGCGGGAGATTAGCCCTGCGTTTGTGGGATGGCAATCGAGTGTTATAATCTATACGGTCGTATGAGACGATACGATATGTCTGAGTTAGGATGGGAATGCACGAGCAAGCATTATGATCATTTGCCCAAACTGTGAAGCAGAGAATCGCCCTGGCGAGTTATTTTGCACCAATTGTAGCTTTAGCCTCTCCGACGCGGTGATGACCAGCAACGCCACAATCCCGACGCGGCGTGTACAATCGTCACCCGAGGAGGCATCTGCCAAAGGCACATGGGGATCAGCCAGTTTTCGGAATGGGTCAGAGATATTGATGCATATCCGCGGGGTCAGCGATCCGGTGACCATCCAGCCCGTGAAGCGTGTGATCTTCGGGCGGACGGATAAGAGCAGTGATAGCAAGCAGCCGGATGTTGATTTCAGCGCGTTTGGCGCGCTTGAAAAAGGGGTGTCGCGGTATCATGCGGCGCTAGACGTGGGCACAGATACCCTGATGCTCACGGATATTGGCAGTTCAAATGGCACGTATCTGAACGGACAACGCCTCACCCCGAACCAGCCTCGTGTGTTGCGTGATGGCGACGAAGTGCGACTGGGCAAACTCGTGACGCATATTTACTTTAAATGAGGAGGGACTTGGCATGATTTCGATTCTGGTTCATCTAGCCAATGCTGAACCGGTCAAGATTGATGTGGAGGAGCTACCGGCGGAAGACTCGACTTGTATCATCGGTATCAACCCGCGTGAGCGCAACGACAAAGAACTCATCTGGCTCGATGAAGGAGTCAACCAAGTAATATTCCCATGGTGGCGTATCAACTATATTCAGGTGCTACCCACCGACGACGATCAACAAGAATTTCCGTTATTCTTCCGCGAATAGAGGCCTATGTCAAATCCTGCACCTAAATCAACCCAACGTGACGGCAAGCGCGTGCTCGTCGTCGATGATGAACCCCGCATGATCGGGTTCATTCGTATGAATCTAGAACTTGAGGGGCATCAAGTGATCGAAGCTCACAATGGCTTAGAGGCGCTTGATACTATCCGCACCCAATTGCCAGATATTGTGCTGTTGGACGTGATGATGCCTGAACTCGACGGGTTCGAGACCTTGCGTATGTTGCGCGAGTTCTCCGAAATTCCGGTGATTATGCTGACAGCTAAAGGCGAAGAAAACGATATCGTGTACGGGCTAGAGCTGGGCGCGGATGACTACGTCACCAAGCCATTCGGCCCGCGCGAGCTATCGAGCCGCATCAAAGCCGTACTGCGTCGTAAAGAAGTGCCCTCGACTGACGAAGCAATTCTCGAAGTGGACAATCGCCTGAGTGTGGATTTCAACCAGCGCGAAGTGATCGTCGATGGCGAGCGGGTGAAATTACGCCCGACAGAATATCGCCTCCTGTATCATTTGATCGAAAACGCGGGCTGGACAGTGCCACACGACCAGCTATTGGCAAAAGTTTGGGGCTACGAATATCGCGATGAAGCTCACTATGTGCGGCTGTACGTCAACTACTTGCGCGATAAGATCGAAGAAGATCCATCGAACCCGCGCTATATCCTAACTGAACGCGGAGTCGGCTATCGTTTCGTCAATTTCCGCAAGCAAAAGCAGTGATACGCCTAGCAACCGATTATCCGGTAGCAATCATCTGCTAAACGAGATCATCCGAGGATGTATGCGGTTTTACACCAGATTTTATCGATTTTCCAGAATGAGCACATCTCTTGCTATGGCGGTAGATAGCACGTAAAATACAATACACATTGTAAGGATTCTTATTCCCCCCGTAGGAGGGTTTCGTGTCAGTTTATAAAATTGTGGTCACAGGGCCTTTTGCATCCGGCAAAACGCAATTTGTCAAAAGTGGTTCTGACGTGGATGCCGTCATCACTGAAAAACGCATCACCACCGAAGATCGCGGGATCAAGGCGGAAACCACCGTCGCGATGGATTTTGGACGGGTCGAAGTCGATGGTGATACCGTGCATTTATTCGGCACGCCCGGACAAACCCGCTTTCAATTTATGTGGGAAATCCTCGCGAAGGAGATGAATGGCTTCATCGTCCTTGCCGATAGCACGGATCCGGCATCCTTCCCCGATGCGGCAGAACTCGTCGAGACCTTCTCCAGCTTCGTTGACGTGCCGTATATCGTCGTCGCCACCCGCGCAGATATTGAAGGCGGCGTGAGCCTCGAAGATGTGCGACGCGGCACACAAGTCAGCGCTGATGTGCCGGTGGTCTACTGCGATGCGACCGATAAAGCCAGCGTGAGCAGAGTCGTGACGGAAATCGTCGAACTGCTGAAGAAACAATCGGCATAGTTAACCGCGGCATCTCACACGCCGAGACAGCCCCATCATCAAGCTGAGCGAAACCGAGTCATGGACTCGGTTTTTTGCTTATTCACATCTGATGTTCGTCTGATAGTTTTCATACAGATGGTTGATACTTCTCATACAGAGCTACGCTACACTGTAAATGTATTGAAAAGAACAGACCTACAGAGGAATAATGCTATGGGTAAGATAGTCGGTATTGACTTAGGAACGACCAATTCGGTGGTCGCCGTCTTAGAAGGTGGCGAACCGACCGTTATCGCGAATGCCGAAGGTAGCCGGACGACGCCTTCGATTGTCGCATTCAATAAAGAGCGCGAGCGCCTTGTCGGGCAAGCCGCTAAACGTCAAGGGGTGGTGAACCCTGATAACACAATCTTCTCGGTGAAGCGTCTGATGGGGTTAAGCCACAGCGATGCCGAAGCAGAAGCCAAGCGCCTGCCCTACGAAATCGTCGCGGGCGGTAGCAACGATGCCCGTGTGAGCGTGCCGGTGATGGATAAGGTTTACTCGCCGCAAGAAATCAGCGCGATGATCCTCGGCAAACTCAAGCGCGATGCTGAGAGTTACCTCGGTGAAGATGTCACTGAAGCAGTGATCACCGTGCCGGCGTACTTCAACGATAGCCAGCGCCAAGCGACGAAAGATGCTGGTCGCATCGCCGGTCTCGACGTTCTGCGGATCATCAACGAACCGACCGCCGCCGCACTCGCCTACGGCTTGGACAAGCAAGAGAACGAGAAAATTCTCGTCTTTGATCTAGGTGGTGGAACCTTTGATGTGTCAGTCCTCGAAGTCGGGGATGGCGTTGTCGAAGTGATGGCGACCAACGGCGACACGCATCTCGGCGGTGATGACTGGGACGAAGTGATCGTCGATTGGCTGGTCAGCGAGTTTAAGAAAGATCAAGGCATTGATCTTAGCCATGATCGGCAAGCACTACAACGCTTGAAAGAAGCGGCAGAGAAAGCCAAGATTGAACTTTCCGCAACAGTTTCGACCGAGATCAACCTGCCCTTCATCACGGCAGATCAAAGCGGGCCGAAGCATCTGAACCTGACGCTGACCCGCGCCAAGTTCGAGCAACTGAGCGCCGATTTGCTGACACGCCTCGAAGCGCCCGTCACTAACGCGCTGAGTGATGCCGGTCTCAGCAAGGATGATATTCAAGCGATTGTGTTAGTCGGCGGTTCGACCCGAATGCCAATGGTGCAAGACCTGGTCGAGAACAAGCTCGGCAAGCAACCCAACAAGAGCGTGAACCCCGATGAAGTGGTCGCGCTGGGTGCGACCCTACAAGCTGGCGTTCTCTCCGGCGATGTCAAGGACATCCTGCTATTAGATGTGACTCCGCTCAGCCTCGGTCTAGAGACGATGGGCGGCGTGTTCACCAAGTTGATCGAACGTAACACGACTGTCCCGGTGAAGAAGTCGCAAGTCTTCTCGACAGCAGCAGACAACCAGCCCGCCGTTGACATCCGCGTGCTACAGGGCGAGCGGTCGATGGCGGCAGATAACATGCTACTCGGCGAATTCCAACTACAGGGTATTCCGCCGGCGCCGCGTGGTGTCCCGCAGATCGAAGTCACCTTCGACATTGATGCTAACGGCATCTTAAACGTGAGCGCGCAGGATAAAGCAACCGGACAGGAACAGCAGATCACCATCACAGCATCGACCAACCTCAACGAGAGCGAAGTCGAGCGCATGGTGCAAGAAGCCGAGAGCAACAAAGCCGAAGATGAAAAACGGGCGGAACTCATCGCAGCGCGTAACGAAGCTGATAGCCTGATTTATCAAGTTGAGAAGAGCTTGGACGAACTCGGCGATAACTTCCCGACGACCGAGCGCGAACAGATTGGTAGCCAGATTAGCGACTTACGCGAGGCGATGAACGCCGATGACCCGCAGGCGATCCGCAACAAGATGGAAACCCTGCAAAATGCGTTCCACGCCATCTCACAGCAGATGTACGCGCAGGGCGAAGCTGGCGCAACTGGTCAGGGAATGGCTGACGGTAACGGCAACAACACGGGTAACACCACGCCCGAAGATGACGTGATCGAAGGCGAATTCACCGAAGCCTAAACGCCTAGGCAAATACAATAAAAACGTCAGGCAAATTGTCTGGCGTTTTTTTTTGCGACATTGTGCTATGCTAAACGTATACATTGTTGAGCTATGTCCGCCTGGCGAGCAATGAAATGATATACGGGCGTGACTGTAAACGATTTTTGATAAGAGGAGACAAACAATGTCTGAAGATCAACAACAACCCCAGCAACCCCAGCAACCGGAACAACCAGAGCAACCGGAACGTACCGAACAACCGCGCTTCAAGCCGATGCAAGAGTTGGGCAAACTCAGCCAACAAGCGGGTAAGCTGATCGAACAGGGTGTTAAGCAGGCACAAACCTTCACCGGCGGGCAAATGGTACGTCTCGACGTGTACGAGGTTGATGATGAAGTGATCGTCAAGACTAATTCACTGGACGGACTCGACCCGCAAACAATCGAAGTCGCGATGGAAGGCGACGTGCTGACGATCAATGGTGAGACGAAACCGGACGATTATCCACCGCTGGCATCGTTCTTCTTGCAAGAGCGCAAGTACGGCGCGTTCAGCCGCAATGTCACGATTCCGATTCCAGTACGGTCAGAAGAAGCACGGGCAAAGCTCGCCAAAAACGGCGTGCTGACGATCACCTTACCCGTCGATACCGATCGTTATCAGGACATCACCGTCACACCAGCTGACTAACATCGTCGGGGCTTTCGTATCTTGCGTGGTCAAGCTCTTTTTGTCCCCTTGTAACTACTCGGGGGCAAAGCCCCTGTAACAAAAACCATACGAAATCCCAAAGAGTCATTTAGGTTCTCCTTACATTACATTACTTAGCTTATACCCACACGGGTAAATTGCCAAATAGCACGCATTGATTGACCTCAACTGGAGACAGAACAAGTTTTATGGCACAATACGCCTGTTAAAAAGAGTTTATACAAAGGATAAGAAACGTGGAGATATTGGGCATCGATATTGGTGGGTCAGGCATCAAAGGCGCGATTGTCGATACTGACAAAGGAGAATTTATCAGCGATCGGCATCGCATCAAAACGCCCCGACCGGCAACGCCGGAAGCTGTGACGGATACAGTCAGCGAGATTGTCCGTCACTTTGATTATAACGGGGCTGTCGGGTGTACGTTCCCGGCGATTATCAAAAAGGGCGTTGCACACAGCGCGGCAAACGTCGATAACGCCTTCATCGGCGCGGGTGTACAACGGTTGATCCAACGCAAGACGGGCAATCCGGTCTTTGTGATGAACGATGCTGATTCAGCAGGCATCGCTGAAATGCGCTTCGGCGCGGGGCGCGGTCAAGATGGGGTGGTCATCATCCTCACCATCGGTACCGGCATCGGCAGTTGTGTGTTCGTCAACGGGCAACTACTGCCTAATACAGAGTTCGGTCACTTACACTTGAGCAAGAAAAAAGGCATCGAAGCCGAAGAATACGCCTCGGATCGTATTCGTAAGGATAAAGACCTCAGTTGGAAGAAGTGGGGTAAGCGACTGAGTCGCTTTTTACAACACGTCGATTTCATCTTCTCGCCGGATATGATCGTCATCGGCGGCGGCGTGAGCAAAAAATACGAGAAGTACTTCCCATATATCGAGATCAACGCCGAGCTTGTGCCAGCACAATTACGCAATCAAGCCGGCATTATCGGCACTGCTATCGCGGCAGAAGCATTGGTGATCTAGCAGATGAGCTAGATCGCAGGGATGCGATAAGCGCCGATCGCGTCCCTGCTCACGTTCAGCTGTGCGGGGTGAACGCCCCCCACTGCCGCTGGAAGTATAATAAGGGTTCAGCATCGGTGTAATGCGCTCCGGTGACTTCGCCCAGAAAGAGCAAACTCGCCCCTACATCAACCGTCTGATAGACCTTGCAATCCATCCAGCCGAGCGTATCCGGCAAGAGCGGATTACCATTCTCGGAGAGCGTCGCGTCGATGCCTTCAAAGCGATTGACATCAAACTCCGGGATCATACCCGCAAAACGCATTCCCCAGTCTGATTGCCCCTGCTTGAGAATGTTGACTGCAAACGTGCCTGACCCTTTCAAATATTCGAGCGTGTGAATGCTCTTAGATACACTCATCGAGATCAAGAATGGCTCAATGCTGACACTGGCAAAGGAATTCGCCGTGAACCCGCGCCATTCATCTTTATAGACTGTGGTAATTACTGAAATGCCCGTCGCCCAGCGCGACATCACATTCTTAAAGTCGTCTGTCGTTATCATTTGTTGCTCCGTTTTCATGTTGGTGGTGGTCGCAGAGAAACAGAGATGCACGCCCGATGCTGACAAAGCATGCTACCGTCCCTCACACAACCGGATTCAATAACTGATGTCATCTTATTGTACCAACAGCGCGACCGATCCTGCATTGGATAGCGTGCAAACGCTTATTCGCTTTTAACGGTCACAGCGGCAAGCGCTTCAAGAACGGTGATGACCGCGCTGTTATCCAGATCAGCATTGCCCATTGCCAGCATTGCCTCATACAATTGGTGCGATGTCGCGGTGAGGGGTAGCGGTGCGCCATAAGTGCGTCCTGTATCGACAACAATTTTGAGGTCTTTAGCTTGCATATGAGCCTTGAAGCCGGGCGCTAGATCGCGCTGGAAGAGTTTCTGTGGCTTGTTATCCAATGCCCAGCACTGTGCCGCCCCACGACTGATAGCCGCGACTACCCGCGCCGGATCAACACCGGCTTTGGTCGTCATCACCAGTGCCTCTGCCATGCCGACCATCTGCGCGGCAACGATAATCTGATTGGCGACTTTGGCGATTTGCCCTGCCCCACTTGCGCCAATGTGTGTGATCGTTTTGCCCATTGCCGCCAATAGCGGTCGCGCTTGGTCGAAGGCATCTTCGTCACCGCCAACCATGATCGTCAGCGTGCCTGCCTTTGCACCAATGTCACCACCGCTGACGGGCGCATCGAGAGCTTGTACACCAACTTCAGCCAGTTTTGTCGCGATGTGACGCGCTGTTTCGGGCTTGATAGTACTATTGTCGATGAAGATGAGACCGTCATGCGCGCCCGCAATGATGCCATCGGGCCCCAGCGCAACGTGTTCGACATCGGGCGAATCCGGCAGATTAGTGAAGACAAAATCGACCTGTTGCGCCACGTCTTTCGGCGAGTGTGCAGAGGTCGCGCCTTCACTGCTCAGTTCATCGACAATCTGACGACTGCGATTGTGCACCACGAGATCATGTCCGGCTTTCATCAGGTTGCGGGCCATCGGCGCACCCATCAGTCCCAAGCCAATGTAGCCTACTTTTGCCATGCTGGTTATCCTTTGTCATGCTGTGTATACGCGTTATCGTGTGTTCGATTGTAACGCAAGGGTACAGACTGTGCGAAACCAATAGCATCTGCTGATGTTCATCATGGATGCTTGGCTATTTTCGTAAAGTCACCTGTCGGTTATACTCAAATAAATTTATTGATATTGCACAAGATAAAAAATAGATACAGGAAGGTAGGCATTTATGGTCACTGTACAAGATGGATTTGTATTCCGTGAGCCAAGCGAAAAATCACGCGATGTCGTCCGTCGCGATGCAAAAGCTCTTTCGCCTTCGTACACGCGCTCATACGGATTTGCGATTGAGCGCGGGCACGGTGCGGAAGTCTGGGATGTAGATGGTAATCGCTATATTGATTTTGCGGCGGGGATTGCGGTGCTATCGACGGGATTCAGTCATCCGCGCGTGGTTGATGCGGTGAAGACGCAGGCGGAGAAATACTTTCACATCGGGGGGACAGATTTCTTCTGCCCACAGCCCGTGACATTGGCGGAACGCTTGCACCAGATTGTACCAATCCACAATGCGAATAGCGCCGATGATAAGCTGACTTACTTCGCCAATTCAGGCGCAGAGACGATCGAAGGCGCGATTAAACTAGCACGCTATGTTGACCCCAAGCGCAGTCATGTGATCGCGTTCTATGGCGGTTTTCACGGGCGTACAATGGGCGCACTGAGCGTCACGGCTAGCAAATCTACCCAACGCGCCGGTTATGATTACATCCCCGGTGGCGTGACGCACGTCCCCTATCCGGCACGCAATCAGTGCGTGGGGTGTGATGAGGGCGGCGGTTGTTGCGCGCAATGCTGGTGTGATGCGGTCGGCTTTATCGAGCATTTTGTCTTTAAGAAGGTCAAGCCTAGCGAGGTCGCGGCGATTGTCGTTGAGCCGATTCAGGGCGAAGGCGGTTATCTCGTGCCGCGTGATGATTTCTTCCCGCGCTTGCGTGAACTCTGTGACCAACACGGTATCTTGATGATCGCCGATGAAATTCAATCCGGCGTTGGGCGTACGGGTAAATTCACAGCGATTGAACACTGGGGCATAGCGCCCGACATTACCTGCTTGGCGAAAGGACTGGCATCCGGCGTACCAATTGGCGCGATTGTGACGCATAAGAACATCATGGGCAAATGGGTACCCGGCGCTCATGCTAGCACATTCGGCGGCAATCCGATTGCCTGCGCCGCCGCAAATGCCACGCTGGATGTGATCGCAGATGAGGCGATTCTCGATCATGTGACTGAATTGGGGACTTATACGTATGAGCGGTTGACCAAGTTCATGCAAGATCATCCCTCGCTGACACGTGTCGATGGCAAGGGCTTCATGATCGGGATGGATTTCACCGATGCGAACGGCAATCCCACGCCGAAATTCCGCGATGCGATTGTGGATAAAGCCTACTTAGGCGGGTTATTGACGCTGGGGTGTGGGAACAGTGGTATTCGCTTCGCGCCGCCGCTCGTGCTGACGCGTGAATTGTTGGATGAAGGCTTAGATATTCTAGAGCGTGCCATTGCCCAGACTGAAGAAGAGATGTACAGCATCTAGCACACGACAAAAATGGGGCATATCCTCGTGCTATGCCCATTATTTAATCTCTCCCCACATGGCATTGTCCTCAACTGGAGCTTGTAGCTTGTTCCGTTTCTGATCCGGCATCTTTTGCTCTGCGTTGGTTCTGCCGCCGCTTATACTTCGCGTCCATTTCGCGCAGGATGTCAATGCGCTCCACTTCTAAACGGGTCAATTCATCGACGGGTTTTGTCGGTTGGCGCACGATAATTTCACCCGGTTCACATTCAAGCACTTTACAGATCGCATTGATCTTATTGAGATTCGGTTGTTGTACATCGCCCGATTTCATGCGATACAGGGTTGCGATTGAAATACCGGCGCGCTCTGCCAATTCTTCATTGGTCAAACGCTGACCGTATTTCGCCTGCCATCGCAGTAAAGCCGGTTCGATATCGATATATGTGGGCATACTGTCACAGCCTTTCTTGTTCTATACATCTATGACAAAAAATGGTTCTTTCGTATTTTGCGTGGTCAAGCTCTTTTTGTTCCCTTTTTGAAAAAAGGGAATGCCAAAAACTTTTGCTTTTTGAACGCTATGCGTTCAAAATGAACAAGATCAAGGAACGACAGTTCCTTGTAGGGGTGCGGGGGCAAAGCCCCTGCAACAAAAACCACGCGAAATCCCAAAGAGCCCAAAAAATGTAACACGCTACGATATAAGATTATCCTTTTCAGGCAGAAATTTCAAGATTTTCTAACAAATGCGATACTTTTTTGCATAAAATGCGATGTTTCTTCGCATGTCCGATAGGAATATAGTGCTAATTTGCGACATAAACTCTCATTTAGTGATAGTTTTGCTTGCATTATCTGCCTTTTTAATGTTTACTAGATGATAGTTGCAGTATCATAATATGCAAGTGTCATTCGTATAGCCGGATGACACCGCACTTGTTGACCGAACACTTGTCAATTTTTATAAAAGGTAAATGCTCGTGCAACCTTCAGCTCTCCAAGAACTCAGCATTACCGAAGCACTCCACATTCAGGGATGGCAACATCTCGATGCGGTTATCCTCGCCGCGCTCTCGACCGAGTTCCCCACCCTGTTGATCGGGTCACATGGTACGGCGAAGACGCTACTCGTGGAGCGTCTATCCGAGGTAATGGATTTAGCTTTCCGGCATTACAACGCATCACTGTTGAATTACGACGACCTCGTCGGCATCCCGATCCCCGAAGACGGGCAAGATCAGCTCCGGTTCATCACGACACCGGGTGCGATCTGGGATGGTGAATTTGTTTTTTTTGATGAAATCTCGCGTTGTCGCCCAGATTTACAGAATAAATTATTTCCCATCATTCATGAGCGGCGCGTCATCGGCATGAATTTGACCAATTTGCGCTATCGCTGGGCAGCGATGAACCCGCCCTCGCCCGATAATCCCGATATGGACACCGCGTCGGGTGATCTCTATCTGGGGTCAGAACCACTCGATCCAGCATTGGCCGATCGTTTCCCGTTCGTGATATCGGTGCCGATGTGGCGCGATCTCGATCGCGAGCAACGACGGAAGTTACTCTCGCTGACGAACGCTCACAGCGACGACAGTACTAAGGCGATGACCTTGCCGCTAGTTGATCTGGTCGACGCCTGTCGCGAGCAGATGCAGAGCGTCACCGAGGAATACGGCACGATGCTGGCTGATTACGTGATCGCCGTCATGGACTTGCTCGACAAAGCACAATTGCCGCAAAGCCCACGACGGGCGCGGATGCTCGTCGAAGCGATTGTCGCCGTTCACGCGGCACGCCTGACAACCGAAAGCGACGACGTTGAACTGAGCGACAGCGCCGAGTTGACCCTGCTCTATGGCTTGCCACAAAACGCGACCGAAGTCCCACCCACGCCGGCATCGTTAGTCGCCATCCACAAGCAAGCATGGGAAATCACGTATATGCTCGATGATGAGGTCTGGCGGCAAATTCTCGAAGAGACTGACCCGCTCAAGCGCATCATGATAGCTGATGAACTGGGGGTGAGCGATGAGGATTTATCGCGCTTGATCACGCAGGCACTCAACATCGAGATGACCGAAGCGCGCAAAACAGGTTTAGCAACGGCGATGTTCCTGCGCTTCAAACAGTATCGCAACCTGACTCCGGCGGCATGGGAACCCCTGACTAAGCTCGCTGGGCGAGTGTTGTTGCCACGGCAGGTCAATAACATGCTCTCGAACTCGTCATCGGATATGAACATCTGGAACGAGATTAAGCCGTGGGTTATCAAGCGGCGCGAGGAAGGTAACGAAGGGAAACTAGCGGTCAATTACGTACTGGGGGGCTTCCCTGAACTGTGGCGAAACGAAAACTGGCAAGATTCCCTGAAGCAATTCTGGGATGATCTGAAATTTTTCAATGTCGAGGTGTCATAATGGCGAATAATAATAAAAACCAGAGCAAAAGCCCTTTCAGTGGTGCCGCATCGCGGTTCGGGAGCAGTAATAACAACAAGAGTAGCGGATCGCGCTTCGGCGGGAGCAGTGGTAACAGCAACAATAATCAGAGTTTCTCGCCCTTCGGGAGCAGTAGCAACAGTCGCCTGCCCCGTTTCGGACGGCAAGCAGTGAACTGGACAGTTCTGCCAATGTCGAACGCGGCAATCCACATCACGCTAGATGGTCTGGGCGATCCGTTTCATCGCCTGCTGGGTAAGCCGCTCAACACCGCTTATGGCGACCCGCAACAAGTGATTGACGCGCTGAATAGCGATCAAGACTTGCTGGTCGACCTGACCGCCGTCCTCGATGAAGCGTGGGAGAGCTACGATTTTACAGGGGCGGCACTGCTCTATCCGGTCGAGGATAACATCCGGCAGGCGTTCACAGCAGTCGTACAACCGACTCCGCCGCCGCCGCCCAAAGCCGAGAGCGATGATGACGATGAATCAGATCAAGAGAGTGACGACGACGCACAAGATGCTGAAGCAAATAACGCCACTGCCGATGTCCAGACCTTGCGCGTGATTGATCCGGCGTTCGTGTTGAACATGCTCGCACGGGCGCGCTCAAACGTGGTGGTGGCGAACACGCCGCTCGCGCTCGAAGCGGGCTTTTTACAACAATCGTTCCTGTGTGATGACCCGCGCATCGTCGCCATCGCCCGCGCGACGGGATGTATTCAGGAGGTATGGGCATGAGTGAGCTACGTCCATCCAGCTATAGCAAAGGCTATGGCGGATCATCTATTCTATCGCGCTTGATGGCATCAATGCCTGCCGCGACCTTCGAGATGGAGACCTTCGCCCGTCTGGCGGGGGTCGTCATCACGCCCGATGTGGCAACAGCGGCGATGGAGTGTAAATATCGTCCGCGACTGCTGATGAATCCGGAGTTTATCGAAAAGCATTGCAAGCGCGATGAGCATCTCTTTTTGCTGGTGATGCACGAGTTATGGCATGTGATGCTGGCACATACGAGCTTGTATCCCCGCGTGACCCCAGCACAAAACATCGCTTTCGATGCGATCATCAACGCGGGCTTGTCACGACGCTTCGATAAACCGGCGTATCGCGGGTTCTTCGAGTCGATCAACCCGCCCGATCAATTCCCGCATTTGCTCTTACGTCCGCCGGTGGGCTGGCCCAATAACCCACAGTACCCCGATGACATCGGGCCAAAAGGCGCGGCGCGTATCATGCGCCAGCTATATCCACAGCCGAATTTATTTCGTCCGGCGATGCCCTTCTACGATGAAATTCTGGATTTGATCCGCGAGGACATGCGCCAGAAAGGGATGCTGATCGAGATGCCGGTGTTACTCGGCGATCATGAGAGCGATGACCCGTACAAGAGCGCTTTTTTGCGCGATGCGATGGGGCGCGTGACGAAGAAATGGCCGATGAACGTTGGTGACTTCGGCTCACCGAGCAAGGGTGGGAATCTCGGCAATTGGCAGATTGACTCGTACTCAGCGACACAAGAGCTCCGGCGTGCCTTCGCCGGCGTTCTGCGGCGGTCACTGGGGCGCGATCTAGGCGAGTATCGCCGTAAAGAACGCCTGCCAATCCCGGGCATCACGGGCAAGGGCGTTTTGCCGAATGCACGAGACCGCCTCTTTCATTCGCGCAAGTTGCTGAACATACCGACGACGCTCTGGTCGCAATCGGGGCATTACAAAGCCCGCGTGCCCGAGCGTAAGGTGCGCGCGCATGTCTATCTAGATGTGTCGGGGTCAATGTCGAAAATCCTGCCGCATCTGATCGGTTTGCTCAAGCCGTATGTGCATAACGGGCTCGCCAACGTCTATCAATTCTCAACAGAAGTCGAAGCGCTGACCCTGAAAGATTTGAAGAAGGGGTTGATTAAATCGACAGGCGGCACACAAATTAACTGTGTGACATCCCACATGCTGGAACATCGCGATACGGTCAAGCGGGCGTTGATCCTGACAGATGGCTACACAGGCAAACCGCATTATCAGGATATGCAAAAGTTCAAAGAGGATAACACGAAGATTCATGTTGTGTTGCCCAGCGAGTCGCCCTATGAATTTGACCTACGCATGATCGCGACATCGTTTACAGTTTTACCCCCTATACGCTGAGCGCGTATACCACCAAGAGAGTCTCAAGCATTTTAACGGAATTGCTGAAAAGCCTTCATCTGATCAATGAAGGCTTTTGGGTCTTTCGTACCTTGCGTGGTCAAGCTTCTTTGTCCCCTTGTAACTACTCAGGTCTGGGGACGATTTCATGGGGTTTCACCCCATACCCCACCCCTTTTTGAAAAAAGGGGACAAAAACTTTTATCGTTTGTCATTTAAGACCCGTTCTTG
>DAOTTV010000107.1:0-7158 GCA_034437755.1 Anaerolineae bacterium
CGCCTGCATATGTCACTTCTAACGTGAGCGCCACGTCCTCGGCGCGGCTGACGAGCGACAAGAGCGCGACGGTCACGATGAGTATCGCCCAGCGATAGCCTGCCATCATGCACCTTTTATCCTTCAATGTATTCATAAGATACTGTTAGCTTATCATCATTTGTCCGATCCTGCCCAGAGCTAGCTGAGGAGCGTCTGCTGAACGCAAAACCGCCTCACAGGTGCTGAGGCGGTCAAAAGATATAGTTATCAGCAGATGACTAACGGAACAGCACCGGCAGGTCGTGGGCTTGCGGGTCATAGCTCTCGGGTGCTTCGAGATGATCGGCGGTGAACTCGCGCAGACCGGCGCACTCAGCGTCAATCGTCGCGGTGCTGGATAAGACCCAGCCGAAGCTATCGGCAATGCGGATGCGATACCACTCGGTATCCGGTACTGTGCCCATCGCGAGATCAATCCCGCTAGCATCGACGAAGCTCACACGCGGTGCATCCAGCGACGGCCCGAGACGCACGTTCAGAGCGACATCATCCGGTGTGGGCATATTGACCGCGCACCCGTCTAAGTACGAGTCCAATTGTGAGAAAGAATTGACCTCGACCACATCACTGAGCTTGCTATCCGGCGCAGCACGCACGCCGAAACCCGCCCGCACATCACTGCCAGTCTCGCTATCGTCGTTTTCGGCACGGACGTTGCCATCGCGGACGACCGTGCTGGAGCGATCGTCATTCTCGACGCGCACCGCGAAGACTGTCCCGCGCGCGCTGAGGCGCATTGCCGGTGTCTCGACGATGTACGCTGAGTCGTCGTCTAGCTCACGGTTGAGATTCTGCACGACTTCGCCCGCTAAGACCGATGCCCGCAGGATGAAGCTATCAGCGCCGGTACGCCGGAATTCTTCAATGCGATAGCTGGAATTCGGCTCTAGCACGACAGATGTGCCATCGTCGAAGAAGTTGACGCGGGCGCGGGCACCATCGGTGGTGTAGATGGTATCGCCGACACCGACAATCGCTTCGACGCTGACGGGGATGCGCTGGGACGTGTTGACGCGCTGGACTTCGACCCCCGGCAAGAGAACGTCCATCGTCGCGGCGAAGTCATCCTGTGCCGACGATAAACCAAATAAAGTGATGAGAGCAATGAGAGAAAACATAAGACTGTATTTACGCATGGTAAAACCTTTTCCGCCTCAATGGTGATAATCGTATGAATATACTATCATATTAAACGCTCGTTCATGCTGGGACAAGTTAACAAACGTAAATACACCGCGTTTTGCGACAACTTGTATATGAATTATAACAGGGAACATCGGCGATACTCCCTGTTGGCTGTCGATCAGTCGAAGACAAGCTGAATATCGAGATCAGTCACGAGATCGATGCGATAGTTGAGGATGGTGTTATCAAGCTGGAATTGCTCGGTCGGTTGTGGCGATGCTGAAATCAGCGTCGCGTTCGGCGGTAGAGTCACCGTGATATCGACAGGCATCACGCGCGCGCCGGGTTGCTTCTGGATCGTGAGCGTGTACTGCTCGTAACTGCCAACCGACACCAAGCGATCAGGAACGGTGTAGCGCGTCTCGAAGCGCTGGGTCGTGTCATACGGCACGCTCAAACGGGAGACAAGCGCGGTATGCTGGGCTAGCTCATCAACGCGCACGCGCGGCAGGCTACTCTCGGTCAGTTGTGCGCCCTGGGGCAACATCACCTGCAAGAGATTATAGTAATCGAGGCGACCATGAAAACGACGATCAACGGCGGGGTCGGCGCTGGCGACACTGGCGAGATAATCATAACGCAGGGCGAGACGACTATCGAGCGAGCCATCCGGTTGGATCGTCACATCGTAGGTCACGCGGCGTTCGACACTGTTGTTAGACTTGTTGCCCATGTTGGTATCCAGCACCTGCAAGTAATCGCGGTCTGTGCCGCTTTGTTGGATGCCCGACCACCCCAGCAAATCGACGACTTCGTTCGCTTCTTCATCGGCGAAGTACAGCATCATGTGCCGTTGACGCAGAGCCTGTAACAAGGCGGTGACCATCGCTTCGTTATTCGCGGGGTCGATCGTCTGCCAGCCTGCGAAAATCGCACGATACATCGCCGCGACGAATTGCTTGTGTTCGGTTTCGCTACGGTTGCCATAGGCGCGGATGTCATAGACTGCTTCGCGGAAGTTATCGCTGGTGATGGTCACATCGTAGTTTGGCACATCGACCGATCCTAACGCCGATAGCATCAGCTCGAAGCCCGTGATGTCGAGCGCGATCACACCGTCGAGCGGCGCGTGCGGGTTGTTGCCGGTGTTATAGTAATCGAGTGCCATACGCGCTGTCATCGGGAAGTCACTCGTCCACGACGCATCCCACGCGACATAGACTGGATTCTCGAAATCGAGCCACCAATCCGGCGGGTTAATCTGTGTGATGAAGGCGGGGTCGGTCGGTGGGCGCGGACTGGTAGCGGTCGATGGGCTGTAGAAGTAATCGATAATGCGCCCGTTATCGACGCGGAAGTAACCATACGTGCCGATGAACCCGCCCGACGGTCGCAGTTCGTCGTTGTTCTGTGCTAGCACTAGATAGGTGCGTGTGCTATCCAGACCGAGCATCGTCGTCAGCAGGTCAGACGCGTTCAACAAGCCTTCGCTGAGCGCGATCAACTGACCGTGAAACTCGCGCAGGGTCTCTAACTGTAAGAGCAAATCGGGTGAAATTTGGCTGGTGTCGATGGCTTGCATCGTCGCCTCTGCTTGTCGGAAGCGGTTCTGCGCTTGTGTGAAGCGCGATTGCCCGACATTGAGCAAATCGACCACGCGCTCGCCCGATGAGAGCGACGCATTATTGACCGACACTTCGCCCTGCCCTTCGACGAACGTCGTCAAAGCCGGTTCAACCCCTTGTAACAATAAAATCGCCCCATTGGTGAGCTGTTCGGTGCTGTCGATGAGCTGTACTGACGCAGTCCAATCGGGATTGGCGCGTGTGATCGGCCCGACCAGAGCAATGCGGTTGCGCGTCAGCTCGAGTTGACCGTCTAACTCGACCAAGCTCGCCAGCAAGCGGTCGAGATCATCAAGCGTGATTTCGGTCTGGTCTTGTCGTCCTAGATTGCTGAGGATGCGCGTCACGCCGGAGATCGAATTTTCCAGATTAATGCGGGCGTTGGTCAGCGTCACCGTGAGTACAACGCCGGATAGCACCAGCGCGGATACAATAGCGATGAACAAAATCCGCCAGCGCAGGTAGCGCCGGACAGTCTTCGGCATCCGATTACGAATGTTGCGCCGTCGCCGCCGTCGTCGTTGGCTAGCAGACACCGGCGCGGGAATGCGCTCGTAATCACTGGGATTAGAGGCTTCGGGCGGTGTAGAATTATCGAGACTGCTCATGACTCACTCTCTACATTGCTGTTGTATGATTGTGCCACTTCGCCCTCGCACAAATGCTGTAAAGTCAATAAGGGCTTATCTCCCGTCAAGCCGTTATACGCCAGCTGGCGTGCATCTTCCACGAAGCGCGTTGATGGCACGTGCAGGCCCCACTGGCTCACCTGTAAAATATACGGATGGCGCGTCGGTTGGGGTTGCTCGTGCGCGTCGTATAGGTCTTCGTGCAACTTCTCGCCGGGGCGAATACCGATGAATTCAATCGGTACGTCCGTATACGGGCGTAAGCCCCGTAAGCGTATCATGCGTTCGGCAATATCGACAATCCGCACTTCTTCGCCCATCCGCAAAACGTACATATCATCGCCATTAGTCATCGCTGAGGCGTGGATGACGAGATTAACGGCTTCGGCGATGCTCATGAAGTAACGCGACATCTCAGGATGGGTGACGGTCACCGGCCCGCCGCCGTCAATTTGGCGGTTGAAGGTCGGCACGACACTGCCCCGACTGCCCAGCACATTACCGAAGCGCACAGCGGTGATGCGCGTCTGCACAGCGGATTGTGCCAGCGCGTGTACCAGTAGTTCACATACGCGCTTAGTTGCGCCCATCACACTCGACGGATGTACAGCTTTATCGGTTGAGATTAGCACGAAGCGTTCAACATCTGCGGCGAGTGCCGCCTGTGCCACATGCAACGTACCGCCGATATTGACGCGAACTGCTTCGTTCGGATATTTCTCGAGCATGGGGACGTGTTTATACGCCGCCGCATGATACACAATTTGCGGGTCATGCTCAGCAAAGATGGTATTCACGTCTGCCTCGCGTGAGACATCAACGAGAGCTGGCACAATGTCTACCGTCGGGTGCGCCGCCATCAAGCTAATGTGGAGGTCATGCAGGGCGCTCTCATTATTGTCGAGGATCACGAGGCGCTGCGGGTTATAGTTGACCATCTGGCGACTCAGCTCACTGCCGATCGACCCGGCCGCGCCCGTGATTAAGACCACGCGCCCCATAATCGGCGACATATCGACATTTTCATGGCGGGTGACCACCGTCCGTCCGATCAAGTCTTGCGGTTCAACATCGCGCAAGAATTGTTTGCTCTGCGTGGCGTTCATCAGCTTCAGCATATCCGGCACAACTTTGATACGCGCTTCGGTCTGTTCGCATAATTCCAGAATACGGCGGAAGCCGGGCCCGTCGATTCTGTGGATCGCGACCACGATCAGATCGACGCGCTCATCACGGGCGACGCGCCCAATATCCGCGATTGTGCCCAGCACCGGACGACTTTCAACGTACATGCCCTGCTTTGACGCGTCATCATCGACGAAGCCGACGATGTGATAATGCGCTTTGGCGTTATCGAAGCGATGGCGCATCCGCCAGGCGCTTGTCTGTCCACTCTCGCCCGCGCCGACGATCAACACGCGTTCGTCTTCTTCCGGGAATTCACCACGCCAGATTGCCCGCCAACGCCATTCAAACGCGCCAATGAGGCGTGAGCGATAGCGCACGACGACCAGCCCGCCGAAAGACACAATATGCCCGAGCATCAAGACACTCAAGGGCAAGGGGCGCGGGTTCCCAAAACCGACATCCAGCACGAACAAAATCGCCCCGCTGATCGTCATGCCCTGTACGATGATCGCCACGCCATGCCCGGACGTATGCGACCACAGGCGACGGTATACGCCGCTGATATATAAGCTGACCCAGATAATCAAACCGGATGCCAGAATGAAGGGCAAACTATTGAGATAATCAATCGGAGCCGTCAACGATCGTGCGCTGAAGGCGAGACTATAGCCCAGCAACACGATGCCATAATCGACGACACTCCATGTCAACGTGCGCAGTAAGCGTTCTCTCATCATAGTATTGTCTCTATCCACCCTAGTTGATAATACGCTGAGATGCCGCCCACATGAGCCAGCATCTCAGCCAGTTATTTTACTCTGCCGTATTTTGATTAGTGCCTGTCGGCGTGTAGTAGTAGCTATAGTTGTAGCCGTAGTAATTCTCTTCACGCAGATTAGCCCGATTCAGCACCACGCCGATGATGTCACCTTTGACCGTATCGAAGCGGGATTTAGCCTTTTGCGCCACACCACGGCGGGTTTGTCCGGCGTGCGCCACCAGCAAGACATTCATCTTGAGGCTTGCGGCGAGTTCGGTACTATCTGGCACAGCGAGAACCGGCGGCGTGTCGAAGATAATCACGTCGATATCTTTCGACTTGCGGAACTGTTGCATCCAGTATTTCATCAAATCCGAGCCAAGCAATTCAGTCGGGTTACTGGGTGTGAAACCGCTGGTAATCACCCACAGGTTGGGGATACCCGTCTCTTGTTTAACTTCTAACCAGCTATCCGCCGTGAAGCGCAACTCGGTCGTGTCGCGTTCGTTCATGCGGCGCGTCAGCAGGTTACTCAAGCCGAGTTCGTTGGGCAGTTCAAAGGTCTCATGCACGCGTGGACGACGCATATCGGCATCAACGAGCAAGACACGCAAGCCCGATAGCGCCATGCTAATCGCCAGATTAGACGATGTCACACTCTTACCCTCTTGGGGCGAGGCACTACTGATGATATAGGTACGGTTATCACTGCCAGTTGTGTGCAAGAGATTGGTACGGAGCGTGCGATATTCTTCGCTTGGCTGAGAGAAGGTCGGCATGTTGACAATCAGCCGATCGTTGTAACTATCTCCCCGATTACCAAAGCGGCTAATCACGCCCAGAACGGGTAATTCCAGATGGCGCACGACATCATCAGCCGTACGCAGTGTCTCGTTCAAGTATTCGAGTAAGAGTACAGCGCCAAGGGCGAGACCCGCGCCCATGACCGCCCACAAGCCGACCGTCTGCACGTTGCTCTGGCGGATTGCTCGTGTCGGGATACGCGCCGGTTCTAATATTTCGACGCTGTTCACGCGCTGTTGGAAGGTCGCAAGCGTCTGCTGGAATTGCGCCATGTTCGCGCTGGCAAGGTTAATCTGTGACGTTAAATCGGCGCGTTCTTGCCGTAGTTGTGCGACTTCTTGCTCGCTCAAATCCGCCTCGAGCAGTTGTTGATCGACAGCACTCAGCAGTTCGCGCAGTTGGGTTAATTCTTGCAGTTGTGTGTCGATCTGACCCTGTAAGACATCGACCTGTTGTTGTTGGGGGTCTGTCAGATAATTGGGGCTACGTTGGCGGAGTTCTTCTGCCAGCGCGTTCGCAATATCGGCGGCTAGCACGGGGTCAACGTTGGTTACGGTGATACGCATCAGCGACGTTCCGGGCACTGTCTGCACGCGCACCAGACCGCGCAACACATCGCCATCATATGGCAATTGCAAGGTCTCAGTCACGCCCTGTAATACACGATAACTCTGCGCCAGTTCAACGTAAATCGGGACGAGGTTTTCCGCGAGGTTCAACGATCCTAAATCAGGATCAGGGGTAAACGCCGCGTTCCCCACGCTGATGGTGGTCGTCGTGCGGTAGACGAACGGTTGATTGTTCGCCCGCACGAAGCCCAGCGCTCCCCCAACCGCACCACACAGGATTATTAACCACAACCATCGCCGTAGTAATCGGATATATTGTCCTAATTCCATGCCCTATCCTTGTTTATGCTCAATTCTGAGAGATCACACACACAGGGGAAGCCGATGCCGCCCCTGCGCGATGGGTTACAGTGATGTGTGGGAGCGATACGCGCGATTAGCTGTCGTCATCATCCAGCACGATTTCGCAGATGTCT
>DAOTTV010000108.1:0-3263 GCA_034437755.1 Anaerolineae bacterium
CAATTGATTGACGCCAGCTTCTGCCCTCAAGACAAGCACGGTTGAAGTCCCTCTCCTAGCCACATAGTGGCGGTCGGGAGAGGGATTTAGGGTGAGGGCTGAGTAGTTACAAAACTTGGCTCTTTGGGATTTCGCGTGGTTTTTGTTGCAGGGGGGTTGCCCCCGCGCCCTCACAAGGAACTGTCGTTCCTTGACCTTGTTCATTTTGAACGTATAGCGTTCAAAAAGCAAAAGTTTTTGGCGTTCCCTTTTTCCAAAAAGGGAACAAAAAGAACTTGACCACGCAAGATACGAAAGAACCAAAAACTTTTGTGGTCGGGTACTAGCGCGTCGTGCGTGCGTCCAATTGTTGATAGAGCGCCTCGTATTGATCGGCGACGCGCTCCCAACTATAACGCGCCTCGATGATGGCGCGTCCATTGCGCGCGAGCTTGCGCTGTAACAGGCGATCGCGCAGGAGGCGCACCGCCGCACCGGCGAACAATGCCGGCGATGCCACCAGCACACTCTCATTGTGCGTCACGTCGATGCCATCGACGCTGATCGGCGTGGCGACGGTCGGGATGTGCATCGCCAGTGCCTCAAGCACTTTGTTCTTGAGGCCGGCACCCACGCGCAACGGTGCGGCAAAGGCGGTCGCCTGCGCTAAATAGGGGCGCACGTCCGGCACACGTCCGGTGACCTCGATATGCTTGAGATTGAGCGTTTGCAGGGCGGGTGGGGGCGCGTTGCCCACCAATTGCAGGCGCGCACTCGGGAGGGCTTCGCGCACGATCGGCATCACGTCGTAAGCGAGGAACTGCGCCGCGTCCACGTTCGGCGGATAGTCGTAATTGCCGATGAATAGCAGAGTCGCCGGATCGCGCGCGTCGATGTCTGGCCCGCCAGTGAAGTAATCGAGATCGATACCGTTGGGAATCACATGCACGGTGAGCGCGGGGTTCAGGCGCAGTAGCTCGGCTTTGTCGATCTCTGTCAGCACCACAATATCCGAATAGCGATCGTATAACCAGCTTTCGTAATGCCGCGCCATGCGATAGTTAACCCAGTGCGTCACGCCACCTTCTTGCTGGAGCAAGCGCTGTAAATACAGGCTGAAGGACTCGTAAGGCGTGATGAGCGCGGCTTCATCTGCTAGCAACGGCGCGATTTCGTAGACCTGCACGCCGCCGAAAACGTGCACGACATCATAGCTTTGCGCGGCGAGATGTTGGGCGACGGCTTGCCATAGGTTGCCCGCCCACGCTTGATCGGCATCCTGCGGATAGCGTTCATGGCGAAGCAAGGCGCGGCGCAGATACATCAACGGCGTGCGAGCCGGCTCTTCGAGCAAGGTCACCTGCTGGAAGTGAGCGCGGTATGCGTCGATCTCGTCCCAATCGCTCGCGCGTTGGGCAAAAGCGATCAGGTCGATGGCATAGCCGCGCCGGGCGAGTTCTCGCGCTAGATGCCAGATGATGAGGCGATCGCCCAGATGAATAGGATAGGGCGGACAGCGCGAAATCAGTAACAGGCGTTTCACAGGTATTTAGTCCCGCAGTGGCTTGAGTTCGAGATCGTTCAGCAATTGCGAGTTAACGTCCTGTGTGATCTTGCGTATCGCCACCATCAGCACGATTAACAGCATCATGCCGCCCGCGATGAAGGGCGCAGAGACCCCCAAAAACTGGAAGAGCGTCCCGCTGAGCAAGGGCGTGATAGCGTTGGCGGCACTGACCAGCGCCGAACTCACGCCGAGCGTACTGCCGATCGCAAAGTGCGACGTGCGCTTGGTAATCAAGCTGTTGATGTTGGGCTGGAGCAACGCGCCACCGATTGATACCGGCGTGACGGTCACCAGCAACCAGACCAGCCCTAACCAGCCTGTCTGCTGGTCAGGCGGCAGTGGCACTGCGATTTCCTGCGACTCGCCACCCGTCGCCCGCATCGATTCGATCATCGCCTGCTGTTCATAGCCGACGACCGGTAACTGCGGGGTCATCGCCATCAGCAATAAGCCACCACCGACGAGAAGCAAGCCCGTAAAGATCAAATTAGCCTCACCGAAGCGCCGACTGAGCGGGCCGATATACTTCCCCTGAAAGATCACCAGAATCACGCCGACAAAGACGAATAACATCGCGTTGCCGATGCCACCCATGCCCAGGCGCGAGAGCGTGAACAGCGGCAAGATTTGCTCGAAGCCCATGAACACGACCTGCTGTAAGAACATCACGACTAGCAAAAAGCCGATCAGCGGGCTGGTCAGCGCGCTGGCGATGCGCGTCCGCAAGCCTTGCTGGGGACGTTTGCGCCCTTCTTTGCGTTGGTCTTCGGGGTAGGTCTCTTTGAACCAAACGCTGGTGAGGATAATCGACACCAGCGAACAGCCCGCCGCCATGAACGCCGGAATCCGATAATCGTTGCCCGTCAGCGCGAGGCTGACACCGGCAATCGCCGGCCCGATGACGAAGCCCAGCCCGAAAGCCGCGCCGATCAAGCCTAAGCCCTGTGCGCGGGTGCGTTCGGTGGTGCTATCGGTGATGGCGGCGCGTGCGGTGACGGTGTTCGCCCCGCTGATGCCGTCGATCATGCGCGAGAGAATCACCAGTGGCACCGCATTGGCGAAGCCCAGCAGTATAAAGCCGCAGAACGTCCCAATCTGGCTGAAGATCAACACCGGCTTGCGCCCGAAGCGATCGGATAAATTGCCTAAAATCGGCGAGGCTAATAACTGCATCGTCGGGTATGTTGCCCCGATAATACCGATGACGACGGGATTCGCACCAAATGCTGACGCATAAATAGGCAGTAACGGTAAGATGATGGTCAAGCCGAGCAAATCGACGAAAACGATCACAAAAATGGGTAAAACCCTCTTGAAATCGAGACGATCGTCGGCGGGTTGGGTTGGTGACATGCACACTATCCTGAATTACAACACAGATTCATAAATTTCTAAGCTCATCCCTATTGTTCACAAAATTAGGGGATTCTGCAACTGTGAAGCCACCCCTAACACCCATGACGAATGTCATGATTGAACCATGATAAATAGGTGTCATAGGTCACAGCGGTGGTCAATGGCTCGTGGCGTATGTGCTACAATCAAAAAGCACTATTCATCTAAACGAAAGTAAACGTATGATGCATATCATCTATTGTCATGGCTTCGCGTCGTCGCCCGGGTCTAAAAAGGCGAATTCCTTCCGCCCGTATTTTGAAGCCAAAGGCGCGACGTACAGCATCCCTGACTTGAACCAGCCCAGTTTCGAGAAGCTGAC
>DAOTTV010000109.1:0-5855 GCA_034437755.1 Anaerolineae bacterium
TCAGGTAGAGTCTTCTTGTGGGGTTTCACCCCACGCCCCAGCAGGGGATGTCTCCCCTGCACCCCAGTTTTGCCGAACGCAAAGCGTTCGGCGGGTACAGGTTCAAAGGACAATCGTCCTTTGTGGGAGTTCGGGGGCAACGCCCCTGAGTAATTACTTATTATGTTTATTCACGACCGCAAATGTTAGCGTAAGATTGGGATTTTTTACACAGTCGTTTCATGTTCTTTTAATCACATAAACCCGATTCGAGTTGTTCGGCAATCACACGACCGGCTAAATCGTGTCCGCGTTGGTTGGGATGCGTGTCGTAACGATAGTACAACAGCTCGCCATCCGCGGCGGCTTGCTCAAAAGCTGGCACGAGATCGATAAATTGGATGCCCATTTCAGTGGCTGACTGTTGCACGACATCGCGAGTCTCATGCGGACTCTCTAAGATCGAGGGGATGGTCACGGCATCATCTTCGACAATCTGCAACTCAGTATTCGCAGTCGCGAGGGAAAAGCGGCGCGGATTGTTATACATGCGCTCATAGGCGGCAGGATCGACGTACGGCAGGTAAACTTCGGGCTTGCTGGGGAAATACGCGATGACCACGCAGGCAGATGGGCTGGTCTGCTGGAGTTGTTGCCAGCCCTGGCGCAAGCGTTGGTAGTTCGTGGATTGGCGCAGGTCGTCGGCGGTGAGGGTCAGCGCGGTGATATACGGGTTGAAGAAGGCAATCGCCTCTGATCCTGATGCGAGGTTGAGCGTCACCGGATATGGATAGCTCTCACGCGGGCGCAAGCCCTGCACAAGATCCAGCGACCACGAAATGCCGTCCTGTGTCACTGCTGGTAGCGAGAAGTTATCCTCACGCCGATCATCATACGTACCAGCATTCGAGACATCATTACCACTGAAGAAGCCGAGAATTACAATATCAGGATCATATTGCACGCCATGCTCGGTCATCACGCGCACGGATTCTTGCGGGCCATAACCGCGATAGCCAAGATTACGCACCGTTAGATCGCTCTCGGTCGCTAGCACGCGCGACCACGGTTCGGCGACGTTAGTGGCCTCTGTATAAGAATCACCCAGCGCGACGACATCATAAGTATCACGCGCTACGTCGAGGATACGAAAACCGTCGGCATCCCACGCGAGTCGATGTGCGCTCAGGACTTGATCGATGTTTTCAGGCGGGCGGATTGATCCCCGTTGCGCGAAGAAAATATCGCCATTGCCTACTCGATATTGCACCACCCCCATATCGAGATCAGCAGTACGGGTGATTGTCGTTTGATAGCCACCGAGACGGGGCATAATCAGCGGCAAGAGCAACCACGCCAACGCTAACCCGAGCACACTGCCAAAGACAATCAAGGCGATGCGCGCCCCCCATGCGTGCAACGACGATTTGCCCTGCTTGACCGTGTCCTGACGAGTGATTGATGATTTATCAAGCGACATTACAGTTTATTATATCCTTCTACAAATATGGAACCGCTAGCGTAGCAGAGTGTGTCTATTAAAGATAGATGTTGTTGCAATGACAGCATATGCGCTATGATGCTAAAGATTAACAGCTATTCGTATGGCATCATATGACGAGAGAACAAACGACAGGTCAACATGGCGAAGCGTTAGCAGTCGCCTACTTGCAGAAGAAAGGCTACGAGATCGTTGCCCGCAATTGGCACTGCCAGTACGGTGAGATTGATATTGTGGCGCGGGGCGAGTTGGGGCTCGTGTTTATCGAAGTGAAGACGCGCCACGCCGCAACCGTCGACAGTGCGCTGACGGCGATCACCGCTAAGAAACGCGACAAATTGATTAAATCCGCTTACAGTTACATCAGCGCACACGACTTAGACGACGAACATTGGCGCATTGATGCGATCGGCATCGCACTGAATAAACAGCGCAAGCCAATCATTGCTCATGTGGAGGACGCGCTTGACTGGTGAAAGCAGGAATAAGCCTCTGCTGATTATCTTAGGCGCGACGGCGATCGGCAAAACGGAGTTAGCAATCCAGGTAGCGCGGGCGTTAAACGGCGAGATTATCGGGGCCGATAGCCGTCAAATTTACCGCCAGATGGACATCGGCACGGCGAAACCGAGGCCTGACCAATTACAACAGGCAGTGCATCACATGGTTGATATTGTAGACCCGGATGAATTGCTGACCTTAGCCGAGTATCAAGAACGCGCATATGCGATCATCGACGACATCACTGCCCGCGGCAAGTTACCGCTTCTCGTCGGGGGCACGGGGCAATACATCACAGCTGTTGAAGAAGGCTGGTCGATCCCGCGGGTGCCACCGGATTATGACTTACGCGACAAACTAGAAGCCGAAGCGAAGGCGATCGGCAATGAGGCGTTTCATCAAAAGTTAGCCGATGTTGACCCAGAAGCGGCGAGCAACATCCACCCGAATAACGTGCGGCGCGTGATTCGGGCATTAGAGGTCTACATGGTGACGGGCACGCCTATCAGCGTTCTACAGCGTAAGAAGCCGCCACCTTATCGCATTCGCACGATGGGCTTGACCTTAGAGCGGCAGTTGCTCTACGAACGCGCCGATACACGCGTCGACCAGATGATGGAAAAAGGCTTTCTGGACGAAGTACGCAGGCTATTAGATGCAGGCTACAGCCGCGAGTTGCCGTCTATGAGTGCGCTAGGCTATCGCGAACTAGCATCGCACTTGCTGGATGATATATCGCTAGACGAGGCAATCCAGCAGACCAAGCACAGCACGCATAACTTCATCCGGCGGCAAGATGTATGGTTCAGAGGACACGATAACGGCATCTTATGGCATAATATCAATGATCTTGCTCGGGATCAGTTGATGACGACACTCACACAATGGATACAGGAGTGATTGATCTGTGTTAGATTTTTTGCGACGTGATGGTGATGCGTCAAACACGGTTGTTGGGATCATTTTATTGCTGGTGTTGCTGGTCTTCATCGGGCCGGATGTTTTGCCCCAGCTGTTATCGGAGACCTTGCCAATTGATGAAGGCGTGCCCTGTACGTGGTTACGCACGGCAGACGATCGCGGCGATCATCAATCGCTGATCGGTCGCTCATCCGTTGATCCGATCACGATGCGTATTTCTGTCGATCCGCGTCCGCCGGCAAATTCCGATCGGTCGTGGTTCATCCGCATTATCGTCCAGAACAACACCATCGGCACGGTGCCATTCGTGTTCGATGAGGGACAAGTTATCATCGGTGACATCGAGAACACTAGCGGTGTTGGCATCATTTTCGAGCCCCCTGTGCCCGGTATCAGCACGGGCTTATCACGCGAGAACGCCGATGCCCAGACATTCCCCGAAGATACGATTCGTCTGCTGGGGCCGCGCCAACGCTGTGTGCATACCATCGCCTTTGAAGCTGTGACCGCATCGCAAATCCCCGACGATACCACCGTGCGGAGTTATTACCGCATCGCATCGGGTGGCACAGTCCCCACCCGGCCGGCGGGTGTCGCAACGCCGATTTTCAGCGATCAAGGGTTGAACGTCGTCGACGGCAACATCGTCGAATCAGAACGTGTCGAAATCCCTCCATTACTCAGTGCAAACTAACATTTATTCACGCGTTGTTATCAGGTGTACCCGATGGGTGACAGAGAGGTTGAATGATTATGTCAGACAATACCGAACAACAAAATGAATATCCAGCAATCGTCGTCTTAAATGGCGAGATGGAATCGCACAACTGGACACTCGAAAAAGAAGAGATGATCCTCGGACGTGACGATACATGCGACATCGTCATCCCCCAGCGACAAATATCACGGCAACACGTCGTGTTCCGGCGCATGGACGGCACGTATCATGTGCAAGATTTAGACAGCAAAAACGGAACATGGGTCAATGGTAATCGCTTAGAAGGCGACTTGATCGAACTGGCAGACGGTGACGAATTGCACGTCGCCTTGCAGGTGCGTATTCGCTTTGTCGGCTCAGGCATCACAGCACCAGTCACTGGTGAACTACCAGATGTCATCCCGGCGGTCAGCGGTCAGGGACGGATGCGCCTCGACGTAGAAGCGCGGCGCGTGTTCATCGACGGGATTGAACTGAACCCACCGCTGAGCCTGCCCCAGTATCGCCTGCTGGAACTGCTGTACTTGAATCAGGGGCGCGTTTGTTCTAGACAAGAAGTCGTAGATGCCGTGTGGCCGGATGCGATGGGTGAAGGCGTGAGCGAACAAGCGATTGACGCACTCGTGCGCCGCCTGCGCGACCGCCTGAATGAACAAGATGAGCATCAATACGTGGTGACCGTGCGCGGGCATGGCTTCCGCATTGATAATCCGAATTGATGCGAGCTTTTTGCTCATCGAACGATCTGATTTATACGCCCAGCATACGTATTTTAATGCTTGATAATTACCCGTTGTAACGCTATGGTATGGGTAAAATCGCATTTGTGAAAAAGTAGACAACTGCCATGCTATCAGTTACAATGCATGGGCTAATCATATCCTGTGTATAAATCGCATCGTAGCCGAGCGTTGGACTGTCAAATATCTAAAACAACTTGTGTCAAAGATGCCGCAGGTCACCGTGTGGACAGACCTGTTTCAATTTTAGTTTGACTCGTTGTCTCTATTCCATATTACGAAGGAGCCTCAAATGGCAGAAAGCATCTATGATTCTATTCTGAAACAGCTAGAAGGTTACGAACCCGCCCTTGATGCCGTTGAAGTGGGGTACGTCGAAGAAGTGGGTGATGGTATCGCTCGCGCCTCTGGCATGGATAACGTTCATTATAACGAACTTGTCCGCTTTGAAAACGGCACCATTGGTCTCGCGTTCAACCTTGAGTCGGATAATGTCGGCATCATCATCATGGGTGATTACGACGAAATCCAAGAAGGCGATACAGTGAGCCCGCTCGACCGAATTGCGTCGGTGCCTGTGGGTAAGGGTTTGCTTGGTCGCGTGGTGAACGCGCTCGGCGAGCCGATCGATGGTAAAGGCCCGATTGACTTTAATGAATACTACGACGTCGAGCGGATGGCACCGGGTGTGATGGATCGACAGGGTGTCGATCGCCCCGTACAAACGGGTATCCTCGCCATCGACTCGATGATTCCCATCGGTCGCGGTCAACGTGAGTTGATCATTGGCGATCGTCAAACCGGTAAGACGGCGCTCGGTCTGGATGCTATCATCAACCAAAAAGGGTTAGATATGTATTGCATCTACGTCGCTGTTGGCAAGCGTCGCGGTGAGATTGCGCGTATCGTCGCGACCTTGGAAGAGACGGGCGCGATGGATTATACAATCATCGTCACAGCGACCGCATCAGAAGCGGCGGCGCTGCAATATATCGCCCCTTATGCTGGTTGTGCGATGGGCGAATGGTTCATGGAAAATGGGATGGACTCGCTCGTGATTTACGATGACTTGTCGAAGCACGCGAATGCCTATCGTCAGGTATCCTTGCTCTTGCGCCGCCCACCCGGTCGCGAGGCATTCCCCGGCGACGTTTTCTACTTGCACAGCCGCCTGCTCGAACGTGCGGCGCAGATGAGCGAAGACAAAGGCGGCGGTAGCTTGACAGCACTGCCGGTTATCGAGACACAATTGGGCGATGTGTCGGCATTCATCCCCACTAACGTGATTTCAATCACGGACGGGCAAATCTTCCTTGAGGGTGAACTCTTCTACTCTGGTCAACGTCCGGCAGTGAACACGGGCATCAGCGTGAGTCGCGTCGGTAGCTCTGCCCAGACGAAAGCAATGAAGAAGGTCGCTGGCGGTCTCAAGTTACAGATGGCACAATTCCGTGATCTCGCCGCATTCGCGCAATTCGGGTCTGATCTCGATAAA
>DAOTTV010000110.1:0-29422 GCA_034437755.1 Anaerolineae bacterium
AAATTCTGTAATGAAACCTCTCTATTTAGGCTACATTTTGTCCATTTTCTGTGCTTTTCCACGTCAGAGTCGCAAATTTGCAAAATTACCACGCGAAATCCCAAAGAGTCAAATTAGTAACGACTCAGCCCTCACCCTCACGCCACAACGTGGCTAGGAGAGGGACTTCAACCGTGCTTCTCTCCTCAAATGTGGCATCCCCTCACTCGACGCGCGTCTCGGCTTGCGGGGTGAGCGTCGTGTTCAGCGACCAGTTGCCGCCGGTATCCAGCGCCCACACAGCGAAGCGCACCACCGACCCCGCCTCAGCCGTGAAGAAGCCTTCGGTGCGCGTCGTCTCTAGCCAAGGCGACCACTCGCCATCGTCGATTTGTACCCACACCACATAACGCGCAATCGCCCCGTCATCGTCCGCGCCCCAGCGCACCGCGAAGGTCGTCGCGCTGGTCGCTGGCAGGGGATCGACGTAGGGGACGGGCGGCGTGGTGTCATCGCTGGCGAGCGCGGGTGTCGCTTCTGGCACGACCAGCACTGCGCCGGGCGTGGGGAACAATTGCTCGCTGGACGGAATCGGGGTCGGCTGGAGCGGGATCGCACGCACGGGGTCGTCAGGGGCGATCGTCGAGGTGTCATCGCCGGAAACGATGTTCAAGCCCGTGCCAAACTCGACTAGAATCACTGGCTCGCCGCCCAGACTGCTGATGTCGTTGCTGTCCAGTTCAGCATCGGGGAAGTTATCGGGGCGGGCGGCGGCGAGCGGAATCCGGAACGCGCCCGCTTCCGCGCTGATCGACCCGCGACTGCCGACCTGATAGAGCGCGGCACTGGTGTTCGTGGTCTCGATCCGCGCCGTGTTCGGCTCGAAGCGCCGATTCCAGATGACGCGAATCAGTTCGCTCGTACTCGGACGCTCGAAGCTAATCATCGTGATGCCCGCACTGCGCGTGACCGTCCCGCCCCTGAAGGGTGCCGCGCCGAAGACATCCGCCACCATGCGATAAGCATCCGCGGCGAGACGCGGCGAGGCGGGGTTAGGATGCTGGCTGAAGCACACCGACTCGCGCGGATTACGGAAAAGCCCGTAGGCATCGCCATAGCACGCGCCGACCGCGCAGAATTCACCATTGTGCGGCGGGAAGTCCGTGCCAGCGACCTGATCGCCACAATCATCGTACAGCTGATGATGGAAGATAACATCCGCGCCATTCGCCCACCCATACGCCATGCTCTGCACGATATACCACGCTTGTTGCTCTTGTGTGCCGCGCTTATAGCGATCGGCTAGCGATTGCGCCCAGATGGGGCCGGGGTAATCGTCCCACACGTTCAAGCCGCTTTCGGTGATATAAACCGGACGCTCTAAGCCATAACGGGCGAGGCTCTGATCGACCACGCGCACCAGATGACCGGTGCGCCACGGGTAGCTATAACTGTGAACGCCGACAATATCCATATACCAGCGATAGCGCGTGCGCTGGGGGTCGGTGGCATAGATCGCGAGGATGCGCTCTAACCAGTTGACCGGCGTGTTAAAGAGCAAGCCGCCGACCATCACATCGGCGTTGGGGTCGGCATGGTGGGCGGCGATGTAGCCGACTTTGAGCAAGCGCGCATACTCATCAATGCTCCCCTGCCAGAACTGCGGCAAGTCCGGCTCGTTCCACATCTCCCACACGCGCACGCCAGTACTGCCGCCCCAGCCCTGCGCCCGTGCGAGATCGCCGCCGGGCTTGTAGCGATTGACCGCACTAAAGACGAAACGCGCCCAGGGGTTATTGGGGTTAATCTGTTTGCCCGCCGCGGCAATATCGCTGCCATCAGCGAATACCGGCTCGTAGAGGCCGGCAAAACTGCCGCCCGTGCGATAGAAAGGCGGTGCTTGTAATAAAATTGCGTTGGTCTGTAGACCGTGGCGCACGTCATCGATCACGACTTGATCGAACGCGCCCCAGTTATACTGTGCCGGCGCGACTTCGATCTGACTCCAATAAATCGGGAATCGATTCCAGCCAGCGCCGATACTCAGCGCGGCACGATAACGCGCATCGTCCGCGCCCGTGCCGACCGAGCGCACGAACGCCACCCCCATACGGTCGGTGCGGGGCGTTTGTGCCATCAGCGACAAGTCATGAGGGCTTAGAACGAGCAAACTTATCCCAAAGAGCAACAATAACCAGCGTAACATCAGCACCAGCGTTCTGAACTATCGACGTATTCGCGTCTTGATTGTGCTGATTTTCGTGATTTTTGCCAGTGCGGACTAGTCAGGGCGCGTGCTGGCACGCTCTGCCGAGCATCACACGCGGGGGTCGCTGGGGTTGTAGACGCGCGGCATCGCACAGCCTGCGGCTTCGCCATCAGCACAGGCGGCGACATCGCCATTGGCGCAGTCGTTGGCATAGGTCATACAGCGCAGGCTATCGAGCGTGTTCGTCGTCACACCAGCTTTGACATTCGTCTGTACTTTGAATTGTTTACGCATCATCAATCATCCTTTGTTGATTTATCGAGCATCGGATTTATCATCATTTGTAACTACTCAGGTCAGTTGATTGGCGCTGTCTTTAGCCCTCATCCCCCAGCCCCTTCTCCCGATCGCTAGCACTGGGAGAAGGGGAGACAAGCGCGGTTGACGTCCCTCTCTTAGCCACACTGTAGCGGTTGGGAGAGGGATTTAGGGTGAGGGCTGAGTAGTTATCATCATTTAGTGTACTGGCAAAAACCAATCGAACGCTACCCAAATATCGCTTTTTGTACGCTATTTTTACAGCTGGCTAATCAGTACGCATTCTCTATGCACGCCGGCTAGCGATCGCCATATAATGAAAAAGCAATGACCCATCGTAATGGCAACATACATTGTGAGGATGACGACTAATGCGACAACTGATCTTGAGCCTAACAAGTGTCTTATGCCTGCTCAGCGCGACGGTCAGCGCACAACGCGCTGTGACGACTAATACGGAAACATATACCGGCATCGGCATGAACGTGCATTACGTGAGCTACGCCGGCGATATGCTGTACTTCAACGATTTGACGCGCCACAGCAGTCATTGGCTACCGACGAACGAGACAACGCGCTTCACACAGGATGCCAACGGCTACCCAACCCGCATTGACGGCGAAGGCTCGCTCTTGCTGCTGGTGGTTGAGGAGATGCGCGGCTTGCCCAACGGCGATTATCTGCTGACGTGGGAAGGCACAGGACGCTTCACGATCGAATTCAACGAACAGACGTGGACATTCACCGAGCAGGATCAATCACCGCAGACGCTGACCGTCACCGACGCGCAAGCGATCAACACGGTGCTGTTATTCCTCGAACACACTGACCCTGACGACTACCTGCGTGATTTGCACCTGTGGTTACCGGGCACATCGGACGCGACCAGCCCCTTCGCGCAGAGCTTCAAAGATCGCATCGCGGGCTTCTCGCCGATTCGCTTCACGGATTGGGGCATCACCAATACTGAAGTCGAAGCTGAGGACGTGGTGCTATGGCGCACATGGGACGACCGCCCGCGCCAATCGTGGTATACGTGGTCATCGTTGGGCGCGGATGGTATGCGCGGCGTGCCTTATGACCTGCACATCCAGCTAGCCAACGAGATGCAAGCCGATATGTGGATTAGCTTGCCGCATCTGGCAGATGATGACTTCGTCGCCCAACTGGCGCAACTGATCCGCGAGCAACTCGACCCCGGGTTGCGCGTATGGGTGGAATACACCAACGAACACTGGAATTGGTGGTTCAATCAGGCGCTTTACGTCAACGAACAAGCCGAGCGCGTCCGTGCTGAAGAAGGCTACGACGAATACTTCGGCTCGCACTATTACGCCCGTCGTGCTGGCGAAACCCTCGCGATCTTCGAGCGCGTGTTCGCTGAGGATGCCGATCGGGTGATCGGGGTGATTGCCGGACAAGCAGGTTGGGCCGCACCGCTACAGGTCGCGATGGAAGAAGTCGACCGTCGGGGCACGCATGACCTGTTCGACGTCGCGGCGATTGCACCCTACTTCGGCAATTCGACCGATGAGGGCGTTCTGCATCCGGTCGATGAAGCGATGGCATCGGCATTGCCACAGATTGACGCGCAAGACTACGACGCGATCTTCGACGCAATCGACGCGCAAATCACCGCCATGTTCACCGATCAATCCGAAACCGGGCGCGAAATCCAGCGCAACCGCGCGATTGCCACGCGCTATGGCTTGCCGATCGTCACCTACGAAGCCGGACAGCACTATACCGTATGGGGCGTGGAGACGGTCGGTCTCGATCCGGAGGCGATGGGTGTCGCCTATGCCAGCGTCAATCGCCACCCGCGCATGTACGATATTTATCAGCGTTATCTCGACCTGTGGTATGAGACCTATGGCGGGTGTACGCTGGTATTCTTCCATTTAGGTGGCTCATGGTGGTGGGAGATGGAGTACTTCGGGCATCTGGAATATGGCACGCAGGACGTGAGCGACGCGCACAAATATCGCGCGATCCGCGATTGGCAGGCGCAGAACCCGCAAGCCGGTTGTCGCCGCACGCAATAGCACAGGACAGAACGACGATGCGATCAGTGTCGATCTCTTAACGACTGTTATAATCGTGATAACGTTTTAGTGTTACCATGAAGATACAACACACGCATATCACAGGATAGAGGTATTATGGCTGTAAAAATTGATCTTATATCTGATGATCCGATTGTGCTGGTGACGTTCAGCGCGGACATCACACAGGCAGACGTACACGCGGTGCGCCAACACGCCGTCACGCTGAAGGACGACCACACCGGTACAATCTATCAGGTCTATGATGTGCGCGAGGCAACGATTGACTTCGCTGGCATGATGGAGATCATCACCGAAGCCCGCCGCAATCAGGCGGGCGGCTTGCTCGATCCGAGCTTGCAAATCGTGATCGTCGGGCGCAACGCGATGATCGACATCGCACGCGATACCGTCAACAAAGAACTCAACCGCTCGATTCCGGTCTTTAACACGGTCGAGGCGGCGATTGAAGCGATCAATATCGGCATGTTGGGCAAATCGCCGGAGTAAGGCGGGCAAATCGTGGCTTTTTAAAGCTGTCATCTGCGCGTATGATAAGCCTCATGAGCGCCAACACACAACGGAGGATGTAAGACGATGGCTAAACGACGTAAGAAACGCCCCAATATTCCGAAAGCGACGCTTGATCGGGCGCGGCGGCAAGCTGGCTTAACGCCGGCGAGCGATGAGACCCCCGATGAGTCGGACGCGACCGCAGACGATAGCGCGGATGCGGATAGCGATGGCGATAGCACGAGCGCGACCCCCGCGCAAACGTCGGTCGAGCGGGCGGCACAGCGGCGCCAGCTCAGCCTAGTGCAACTCGAGCGCAGTCGGCGTAAGGGCGAGCTAAACAGCGAGATGATTCAGGAATTGCTCGCCAACCCCACCGATTACGTCAGCGAGGAGCAACTGCACGAAGAGTACGAACACGTCCTGATCGACTTGCGTAATATGGGCGTGCTGGCGGCGGCGCTGATGGTTCTGCTGGTGGCGCTGGCACAGTTCATCTAGGCGACTCTGAGCGCTCCGCGCCTAACACGACGAATTATGTTTGCTATTGACCTATCTTCTATCTTTGCTAGGGTAAAGATACACACACCCAATGTCAAAGTAGAGAATAGGTCAACCCAACAAGCTTATGTGTGGTATTCTAGGCGTACATAGCTCGACCCCAACCGACGAACTGAACCTGAGCATTCTCGAACATCGCGGGCCTGATGGCACCGATCACCAAGTCATCGGCACGCACACTCTTGGACACACTCGCCTCGCTATTGTTGATCTGATCGAAGGCGACCAACCGCTAAGCTCCCCTGATGGGCGCTACTGGTTGATTTGCAACGGTGAGATTTATAATCACCAAGCCATCCGCGATCAGCTGTCCGATTATGATTTCCAGACGCAGACCGACAGCGAAGTGATCCTCGCCCTGTACGATCGCTATGGGCTGGATGCCGTGCGCCATCTCGATGGCATGTTCGCGTTCGCGCTGATTGATACCGAAGCCGATACGATTTACATGGGGCGCGACCCGCTGGGCATCAAGCCGCTGTATTATGGCTGGCACGAGGGCGCGTTTTATTTCTCGTCCGAAATCAAAGCGATTCAATATCATTGCGCGACGATCGCGGAATTCCCGCCCGCGCATTATTATACGCACGACGACGGCTTGGTGCAGTATTACGACCTGAAGCAAGTCAGCGATACGGCATTTGACCAGCGTAACGCGCAACCGGCAAGCCTCGCGGACATCCGCACCACGCTGACGCAGGCTGTCCGCAAGCGCCTGATGTCCGACGTGCCGGTAGGGGTTTACCTCAGCGGTGGGCTTGATAGCACGATTGTCGCGGCACTAGTCGCGCAGGAATTGCCGGGCGTACATTCCTTCTCGGTCGGCGTTGAGGGCAGTGAAGACCTGAAGAACGCGCGCATCGCCGCCGAAGCAATCGGCACTGAGCATCACGAGTACGTCTACACCCAGCAGGAGATTTTAGACGCGCTCCCTGATGTGATCTATCATCTCGAGTCTTTCGACCCGCTGTTGGTACGCAGTGCGATCCCGAATTACTTCCTCGCTCGCCTCACACGCCAATACGTGACCGTCGTGCTGACGGGCGAAGGCGCGGACGAACTCTACGCCGGTTATCACTACTTGAAGAAGTACAACCACCAGCGCCTACACGACGAACTGGTGCAACTGACGGGCACGCTCTATAACTGTAACCTGCAACGCTGTGACCGCATGACGATGGCGCACAGCATCGAAGGGCGCGTGCCCTTCCTCGATACGGACTTCATCGAAGTCTCGATGCGCGTGCCGCTCGAACACAAAATCCAGCGCGAAACGGGCGTAGAAAAATGGGCACTCCGCAAAGCCTTTGAGGACATCCTGCCAGCGAACGTCACCTGGCGCGTGAAGGAGCAATTCTCCAAAGGCGCGGGCAGTAGCACCATGCTCGAAGACCTCGCCGAGATCGAAATCAGCGACGAACAATTCGCCCGCGAGCGCGCCGACATCCTGCGCGAAGCCGGACGCGACATCACCAGCAAAGAGATGTTGCTCTACTATCGCGAGTTCGATAAGCTCTTCAACCCGTCGGCGAAGCAGTTGGTCGCGCTGTGGCAGGGGCATGATGTCACCTGAGCATCCGTGAGTCCATGGCATAGCACCCGCGCGCGATTGTCGCTACAATAGCCAGTATCAGGTAGATACAGCAGACGCGAACAAAGGATAGAGTGATACATGGCGATTGATTACAGCGCACGAATCGAGCGGGTGCTATCCGCCACCGGCTTAGATGTGGTGGCGATTGTGCCGGGACCGAATATGTTTTACTTCACCGGCTTACACGTCCACCTATCAGAACGCCCGACCATCGCGCTTCTCAGCCGCGACGGTATCGGCTTTATTATCCCCCAGCTAGAAGTCGATAAACTGAATCAGCGACCGGACATCGCCGGCGAACGCTTCGTGTGGAGCGATGCCGCCGGCTATCAGAGCGCCTTCCAGCAAGCGGTGCGCGCGCTGGGCTTAGACGCGCCGACGGTCACGCTAGGCGTGGACGGGCAGACGATGCGCGTTTTCGAGTGGCTGGGGCTGGGCAATGCTGGCGCACGCATGGGGCACGCGCGCGATGTCGGGCGCGACCTACTGATGATCCGCGCTTATAAAACACCCGCGGAGATCGACCTGATGCGGCAGGCTGTCGAACTGAGCGAGACCGCCCTGCAACGCACGATCGAATTTGCCGAAGTCGGCATGACGGAACGGCAGATTGCCACACGCCTCGATGCCGAACTGACCGCGCTCGGCACAGAGGGACTCGCGTTCGGGTCGCTGGTGCTGGCGGGCAAAAATAGCGCCCTGCCACACGGCGTGCCCGGCGACAACGTATTGGGCGCGAACGATTTCTTGCTGATTGACTTCGGCGGTAAGAAGGGCGGCTATCCGGCAGACATCACGCGCACCTTCTGCCTCGGCGAGCCGACCGCTACCATGCGCGAGATCTACGCGGCGGTCAAACGCGCCAACGAAGCCGCCCACGCGATTGCGAAGCCGGGCATGACCTGCCATGAGATCGATCAGGCGGCGCGGCAGGTGATCGACGCGGCGGGCTACGGCGATTACTTCACCCATCGGCTCGGGCATGGGCTGGGCTTGAGCGGGCACGAACTGCCGAACATCGCGCCCAACGACCCGACCCCGCTCGAAGTCGGCATGGTCTTCACGATTGAGCCGGGCATCTATCACCCGGAGATCGGCGGCGTACGCATCGAAGATGATGTCGTCGTCACTGAAGACGGGATCGAATCGCTCTCGACATTCCCGAAAGACTTATAACACTCACGCGAGATAACGCGCCATAGGCGCAGGGACAGCATCACTATGAAACCGATTTATATCATCGCGCTGACAGTGCTGGGATCGCTGTGGGGCGCGTCCTTCATGTTCATTCGTGTGGCATCGCCCGTCTTTGGCCCCTTCCTGCTGATGTTCGTGCGCGTGCTGATTGCGGTGCTGGCATTGCTGGCATACGCGGCTTACCTGCGCCAGATTCCCGATTTGCGGACGCAATGGCGACAATTTCTGGTGCTGGGGGCGCTCAATTCGGGCTTGCCCTTCGTGCTGATCGCCTTCTCAGCCTTGACGCTCACATCCTCGCTGACGGCTGTCCTCAACTCGACCACACCGCTCTTCACGGCGCTGGTGGCGGCGGTGTGGATTGGCGAGCGGCTCACCCCGCGTAAAATCGTCGGCGTGCTGATGGGCATCGTCGGCGTGGCGATACTGGCGGGTGGCAGTCCGATGGAGCTAACGCCGACGTTCGTGATTGCGGTGCTGGCATCGCTGGCGGCGGCGCTGTGCTACGGGCTGGGGACGGTCTACGCGTCGCGCATCACGGGCGATCTCAAGGGCTTTCAGGCGGCGATCGGGCAATTGCTGGGGGCAACGGTCGTGCTGGCAGTGCCAGCCGTTGCCACGCCAGCCCCCGCGCCGATCACCCTGCCCGCCGTCGCCGCGCTGATCGCGCTCGCCCTGCTCTCGACATCCTTCGCGTATTTGCTCTATTTCTATCTCCTGCGCCACGTCGGCCCCACGCGCACCGCCACCGTGACCTTCCTCGTGCCGCTGTTCGGGACGTTCTGGGGGGTGCTGTTGTTGGGCGAAGCATTGAGCTTCGGCTTATTCATCGGCATGGCGGTCATCCTCGCCAGCGTCAGCCTTGTGATTGGCGCACGCAAGCCGAAAGTCCCCGCACCCACCCCCTTGTGATAATGTCGTGTAGATCACGTTAGAGATACGTCAGTTAGCTTGCGTTGTGGGTCGATAATCTGTCATGCTTTTCGTTATGTTGCTTGTTCCTTGACTTTGTTCATTTTGAACGCATAGCGTTCAAAAAACAAAAGTCGTAACTACTCAGGTCAATTGATTGATGCCAGCTTCTGCCCTCAAGACAAGCACGGTTGAAGTCCCTCTCCTAGCCACATAGTGGCGGTCGGGAGAGGGATTTAGGGTGAGGGCTGAGTAGTTACCAAAAGTTTTTGGCGATCCCTTTTTTCAAAACGGGAACAAAAAGAGCTTGACCACGCAAAATACGAAAGAACCAAATGTACAAACCTTAAGGCGCATCTATTGACAGTAGTTTTAAGATAGTGTTAAAATATATGTATAAGACTTAACAAAGGAGGCGTTATGAACGTCAACAAAGCTAAAAGAGTCGCCCATCGCGTGGCAAAAATCGCTGAACTCTCATCGACATTCTACGCTCACTATGGTTCATCTTATCGTCTGAGCGACGACAGCCCGCCCGAAGCATGGGAACTGTATCGGCAGATTATGGCAGAGCAGGCGACGATCGCCAGCTTGCTCGATACCCGCGCCCTAGAAAACCCCTACGTGCGCTATGAAGCGTGGTGGCAACGGCGCGATGTCATCAACTCGGCACTGGTGAACGAACTGGCGACCGAAACAATGCTTCTGGTCGAGCGTGCCGCGTATCAAGCCGTGCGGATGGATGCCGCGACCCAGACCGATTTGATGTATATGCTTCAAGAAGGGATTGCGGGCTTCCTGCATCCGGCGACGCGCCAAAAAGCCGTGACTAATCCGGTAGCGTGAGAAGGCGCGTCCAATGTCTGAGCGACTGCCGCGCTGTCCGTAGAGCAGTGTTCCCCGCGCGGGCACTGCTCTTTTTTGATTCAAGCGGTACAATACGCGCTGACTGTCGCTTGATGATGAGAGACCCCCATGTATATCGCCTGTTCGCCCGCTTATCGTTTTGATTTATTGCTCAAGCTCCGTGCCCGCTATCAATACCCCAGCTTATTCCGCGTCGTGGACGATCACCTGTGGCAGACAATGCGCCATGACGATCACATTTACTTGCTGGATATTCACGCGGTCGATGGCGGGCTGATGGTCGATATTCTGGCGCAGGAAGCCGACGCACCCGCGCCCGATCCTGATCGCTTGCGGGCAACACTCGTGCAAGTATTAGGCTGTGAGCGTGATCTGAGCGATTTCTACGCGATCGCCCGCGCCGACGCGCCGCTGTGGCAAGTGGTCGAACCCCTGCACGGTCTGCCGCTCACCCGCGCTGAGAGCGTCTATCAAGCCCTGATGTTCGTCATCATCGAACAGCATATCTCGTGGGTGGTGGCGCAAAAAGCCCAGCGCACACTGGTTGAATGGGGTAACCAGCATGTGCTATACGATGGCACGCCGTATTATGCCATGCCCCGCGCCCGACAAATTGCCAGCGCGACACTCGATGATCTGTACCCGCTGAAGGTCACGCGGCGGCGGCGACAATGGCTGATCGACATCTCAGGGCAGGTCGTCGGCGGCACGCTCGATCTGGATACACCGCGCACGCCAGCGACGCTCTACGATGACCTGATGGCGATCAAAGGGGTCGGGCATTGGACGGCGGCGGTGGTCATCGGGCGGGCAGTGGGGGCATATCGCTACGTCGCCCACAAAGACGTAGCCCTACAACGGGCGATCAATCGCTATTTTTATGACGAGGACGACCGCGCAAGCCCCTCCCGCGTCACCGCGACGTGCCAGCGTTACGGCGACTATGCCGGCTTCGTCGCGCACTTCACGATGATGCGCTGGGTACTCGAACAATACGAACAGACGCAGACCGACGCTTGAGCGCGTCAGATCAGCCCTTGCTCGCCCGCCCTGACCGCGATCGTCAGTTGGTTTTGGGGCGGGGCGAGCGGGCACGTCCAGCGCGGGTTGTAATAACAGGAGGGGTGATAGGCATAGTTGAAATCCAGTATCAGGGCATCGCCGTCGCTCGTGCCCAAGTCCGCGCCTTTGATCGTGTCGTACAGGTAGCGACCGCCGCCATAGGTCACGTCGCTGTTAGTCGCATCGCGGAAGGGGATGAACACGCCGCCACCATAGCCCGCCACCCAGAACACGCCTAGCTCGCCGTCGCCTGTGGGCAGGCTAAAGCGCACCGTACCCATCTGCGTGACGTGGATATCGCCATCATCGCCACCCGCGAGCGTGTAGGTTTGCGCGTCGGTGGCGGGGGCAAGCGCCGCGACGACGCGATAGGCGGGGTCGTATTCCCAGTATTGCAACCCCTTGAAGGCGGCGACCTGCGCGGCAGTCAGTGGCGTTTGTGGATGATTGCCGAATAGATCGTCACGGGTCGCTTTGAACTGGTTGAAGGCGGCAGGGTCGTCACTGCCGCGCTGACGGATCAGGTCATAGAGGGCGAATACCTGACGGCGATAATCGAGTAAATCGAGCATGAGCGTTGGTCTCCTGTGTGTATCGGGCGTGTGGGTGCATTATAGCATCCTGCGACCTGACCGAAAAATTTTGCGCGTTCGGGGGCTTGCCTGTATACTTTGAAGCAAGTGCATCGTACGATTATCCCAATACCTGATCGGGATTCCCACAATTGGAGAATAGCATTAAATGGCGGCAGAGTTAGATACACAGGCAATCTTAGACGCACTCGGACACGGCGTTCTTATTTTTTCTGGGCGCGGCAAACTGGTGCAATATAATATTGTGGCGGCTTCTATCCTCGGGCGCGATTTACACATCATCCGCGAACAAGGCTGGGATATGACCGCTGAATTGCTCGAAGTCGGGCTGGATACGCAAGACTTACGGCTCGATGCCGTCAAAGAGCAAGCCCTCAAGTCCGATCGTCCTGTGCGCTTTCGCATCTTTCGCTCAGGCGCGTTCGTGCCCTGTTCTGCCGCCGCCGTCAATAGCCGCGATGGTGATGTGTACATCGTGCTGACGCTGGATGTGCCCGATTGGAGCGTGGTCAACAACGTGATTGATCGCTTCCGCCATGAGATGTACGACGCGGTCGATAGCACCGTCGGGCATATCAAGCTCATCAACCGCACTCTACAGCGCACCGACGACGACCAAGCCACGCAGAAAGTCGGCAAGCGTATCGGCGGCTTCACCCGTTTGATCGAAACGCATATGAGCCGCGCTGGTCGGCTAGTGGCGATGCTCGATCGCCTGCAAGATATACGCATCGGCTTGATTAAAGATAAGACGCGCAACAGCGCCAAGAAGATCGACTTCGCGGATTACATGGAAGACTTTCTGGAAGCACTGGATGAGATTCAATTGCTTGATCCTGAATCCGAGCATCACGATTATCGCTCGCGGGTGCAACTCGACATACAGGGCGACATCCAGCTACGCGCATCCGAGCAATACCTGACGCTCGTCCTGCGCGAGATTTTGCGGAATGCCATCATGTACAGTCTCGTCGGCACGCCCCTGCACATCACCGCGCAGAAGAAACAGCGCAACGTGCAGATCGACATCACCGACGACGGCTACGGCATCCGCGATAAAGAGCGCGAGCGCGTGTTTGAAGTGTTCCAGCGGGCGCGCCAACCACAAATCATCGCTGAGTTCGGTTATGGCTTAGCCTTGCACCTCTGCAAATATGAGATCGAAGCGATGAAGGGGCGCATCTGGCTGACGGGCGAAGAAGGAGTCGGCACGACCGTACACATTCTCTTACCCGCATGGCGCGACCCCAACGTGACGCAGACTGCCGAAGCCCCCGCCATCACCTCGCAGGATTGAGCTAGCTGGATGGCGGCTTGTCCTTGGCTTTGGTCGCCTTCTTCAGTTCTTTAATCAGCTTCTCGCTATTCTCAGCATCGCCCATCAAGGGGATAGCAATCGCGGTGCCGATGCCCATCGCGAACACGCCCAGCAAGACGCTATCACGCATCGCAGTCAGCCCGATGATGACCGCCGCCGCGATAATCAGCCCGATGCGGCGGCGCGGTACGCCATGCGGCACATAACCCGTCAGGCGCGTCACGCCATTTTCGCGCTCGGCTGTCCCGCGTAGGCGCGTCGTGCGCGTGAAGCGGTTGAATACCCGCGTGCTGATCGCAATCGAGAATTTGCCGCCCTTCTTGATATATCCGTTCATTGCCGGACGAGTTTTCGTCGCTTTGGCTTCCATGCGATCCATGAGGGCTTTCTTACATTCACTCACGGTCTTTTCGGTATAGAGTTCAAAACGCACGTCTCACACATCTCCTGTTGGCTCAAGCACGGTCACTTGTGCGCCGATTGCTTCCATGTTGGCGGGGATATTGGCGTATCCGCGCTCCATATAATGCACGTTAGTCAGCACCGATTCGCCCTCGGCTAGCAAGGCCGCGATCAAATAGGCGAAGCCCGCGCGCAAATCAGGAATATCGACATCCGCGCCGTACAGCGGTGTCACGCCGCGCACGATGGCGCTGTGCAGGTGATCGCGGTCTTTGTAGCGACAGGCTTTGCTACCGAGGCAAGCGGTCGTCACGTCGATGTCTGCGCCCATCTGCCGGAGCGCGTGCGTATAGCCGAAGCGATTCTCGTAGACCGTCTCGTGAATGATCGACACGCCGCTGGCTTGTGTCAGCATGACGACGAAGGGTTGTTGCCAGTCGGTGGCGAAGCCGGGATGCACGTCAGTCTCGATGTGGATCGGACTCAAGGTCTCCTGCGCGCGGAAGAAGGCGATGCCGTCATCGGTGACTTCAAAGCCGCCGCCGACTTTGCGGAGCGCGTTCAAAAACGTGATCATGTGGTTCTGCTGGGCATTGCGGATCGTGATCTTGCCGTTAGACGCGACCGCCGCCGCCGCAAAGGACGCAACCGCAATCCGATCGGTGACGGGGCGATGGCGCGCGCCGTGCAGTTGGTCAACCCCTTCGATCACGATACGGCGATCGACATCCACGCGAATCAACGCGCCCATCTTCTGCAAGAACAGAATCGTGTCGATGATTTCGGGTTCTATCGCGGCGTTCTTGATGACCGTCGTCCCCTGTGCGAGCGTCGCCGTGATGATCGCGTTCTCGGTCGCGCCCACGCTAGGATAGGGCAATTCGATCATCGTGCCTTTGATGTGGTTGCCAGTCGCCGTATAACTATCGGTATCGTAGCGAATCTGCACGCCCATGCTTTGCAGTGCGTCAATGTGGAAGTTGACCGGACGTTGCCCGATGTCATCGCCGCCCACCGTCGGCACTGTCACGCTGGAGGCGCGATGCAACAAAGGCCCCAGCATCAAAATCGGGATGCGGTTGAAGCCGGAATACTTCTGCGGGACGATGTTATCTTCGATATGCGGCGTTTGTACTTGCAGGGTACTCTCGTCCAGCCATTCGTAAATCGTGCCCAGTTCGCCCAGCATCGCCAGCACCGCATCCACTTCTGTGATGCGTGGGATATTCTCCAGAATACAGGGTTCATCCGTCAACACTGAGGCGACGAGTTGCTTGCTGATGGCGTTCTTCGCGCTCTGGATTGTCACAGTGCCGTTGAGCTGTTTGCCGCCTTCGACATGATAATGTTTGTTATGATGCACGGTCACTACTCCCGTTTGTTTATGTAGTGGTTGGTTCGGTCAGATGACATGACACAGTCTATCTACAGCGACCCGAGGGTCAAGCCGCCATCAACAACAAAGGTTTCGCCCGTCGCAAATGCCGATAAATCCGACGCGAGCCACAGCGCCATGCTAGCGATGTCCTGCGCTTGCCCGATGCGCCCTAGCGGGGTGCGCCCTTCGACCTGTTTGAGCATCGCTTCGTTTTCCCATAGCACCTGCGCGAACTTGGTCTGGATTAAGCCCGGCGCGATCGCATTGACGCGAATCTGGTCGCCGCCCAGTTCCATCGCTAGCGTTTGTGTCAAGCTGAGGATACTGGCCTTGGTGATGCTGTAGATGCCCTGCATATGCCCCGGACGCAAGCCGACAATCGACGCGACGTTGATGATACTGCCGCCGCCCTGCGCGCGCATGTGTGGCACAACCGCCTGACACAGCCACACATTACCCATCAGGTTGACTTCGATCGTCTTCATCCACAGGCTGTCTTCAGCATCGAGGATGTTACCATAGTGCGGGTTAGTCGCGGCATTGTTGACGAGAATATCGACGCGCCCATGTGCCGCGACTGTCTGCTCGACCAGCGCGGTCAGCGTCTCTTTTTTGCCCGTGTGCGCGGCAATCGGCAGGGCTTCGCCCCCCGCCTGCTTGATTTCCGCAGCGACTGCGTCGAGTGCGTCTTGCTTGCGGCTGGCGAGGACGACTGTCGCGCCAGCTTGTGCATACTGTTCAGCGATACTACGCCCGATTCCGCGCGAGGCACCCGTCACGATCGCCACGCGCCCGTTCAAATCAATTTGTGTCATCGAATAATATCTCCATCTGTGCTTGTAAAAATAGGTTGGCTCTTTAGGCTGTCGTGTGGTTTTTATGGCAAGGGCTTTGCCCCCGCGCCCGCACAAGGAACTGTCGTTCCTTGACCTTGTTCATTTTGGCGCTCCCTTTTTTCAAACGCTCTTATGTCGAACGTGTGCAATAGCCATTTAGGGCTTTGCCCTAAGACTCATGAGCTTTTTCAAAAGCTCAAGCAAAACTTTCACAGCTTGCTTTCTTCAACGCAATAGCGTTGAAAACAAATGGTTTCGTAAGCCTTTTGCAGGGTGTGGGACAGCATCCCACGTTGCACAACGTGTACACATCAGCCTTTTCAAAAAGGGGACAACAAGAGCTTGACCACGCAAGATACGAAAGCCCCAACAAGTTTTAAGTGCTTGATAATACATCATATCAACAGTCGCGCTAAAAAGAAAACCGTCGTCCTTACCCATAAGTAAGCATCGCCGCTCTTGGTCATTACAAAAACCCGTGATGCCCGTAGGGACTGGTCATTCGGCAACAAAATCTTTCAGAGATTGTAACTACTCAGGGGCGTTGCCCCCGAACCCCCACAAAGGACGATCGTCCTTTGAACCTGTATCCGCCGAAGGCTTTGCGTTCGGCAAAACTGGGGTGCAGGGGAGACATCCCCTGCTGGGGTGTGGGGTGAAACCCCACAAGAAGACTCTACCTGAGTAGTTACCAGAGATCGCACGTTTTTTGTAATATCGTGTTATACGAGACAGGTGTAAACTCGTGATTTTCGCCAATGAGACGCAGATTAATTTGGGCAATTTGACCAATCAGGACACAATCACGCGCTTATAACGTTGTATTACGCGCATTGCATCGGCGCGAAGCGATGGTATCTGCTGGCGATCAACACGCGGATTTTAGCCCATAATTGCCAACTTACGCTCGTTAAACCCTGACACAACCTTACACCGACGCACGAGAAAATCAGCGTTCCCTCTGCTTCGTGATCTGTTATCATCGGGCGGCATCTACACAACAATGGGCTGTGTGGGCTGGCACGCGCACCCCCGCACCCATTCGTAATTTAGCATAATAATGAGAGGTGAGCATGGTCTTTTCGCGTTTACAATTGTCTGAGCGCAATCTGGTACTCACGGGTTACGTCGAGCCGAATAAGCCGCGTATCGGGCGGCAAGTCGCCCAACGCTTGAACAAGTCCTTCGTCGATGTCTCGGCGCGGATTGAGGGGCAACTGGGCGACGACATCGACACTTTACGCGCCATCTATGGCGAGCGCCACCTGAAAACTGTCGAAGCCGAGATTATGGAAGAAGTGCTATTGCGACGCGGCGCGGTGATTCGCGTCAACGGCAGTACGCTGATGCACAGCGATCACTACGCGGCATTACAGCAGACGAGCATCATGGTCTGTCTGGTCGCCCGTCTCGATTCGATCTTACAACGCCTGCACCTGACGCTGGGCGCACGTTATCACAATCCAGCCGAGCGTGGGGCAGAACTCGGTCACCTGCGGCGCGAGTGGGCTGTACGCCAGCGCGATAACCTGTACGAACTCGATATGACCTATAAATCTGAGGCGGCAATGGTCGATGACATCGTGGGGCTGTGGCAAAATCTAGCGGTACAACGCGCATGAAGCATCCCCCCATTAAAGACCAAACTCGATGTGAGGGGGGACACACCGAGCAGTCTAGAGGGCAAGGCCTATTGATAATATTCGGTGACGCTAATCCCGAAGTTCAATTTTGCCTACATTATCTGAAGCTTTTATCAGATTAACTAAAGTATAGAGAGACCCCCTAAAGGCGGTATGAAATGGCAATGAGCTATTTGTGAGAGACGGCACAAACGCCATCAGGCCGGCAATCATCGGCAAACATGAGTACACGATGAATTAAAAATATGCTATAGTTGATAACGAATGTGGGCACAAAGTCCACATGTACTAGATTTGTTTCTTTTATTTTTTGAGGAGATCATAATTATGGTTGATGTGATAAGTCCCGTCGGCGTTGGCTTTGAGCTAACCGACGAACAACAAATGCTCCAGAAGATGGCACAAGACTTCGCCGCCAAAGAGATCATCCCTGTTGCCGCAGAATACGACGAGAAAGAGAAATTCCCCCGCGATATCTTCGATAAAGCGCGCGAGATCGGTCTCGCCAATACCAATATTCCCGAAGAATACGGCGGCATGGGCGCATCGCTGATCGAAGAAGTCATCATCGCCGAAGAACTGGGCTACGGCTGTACTGGCATCAGCACCAGCGTCAGCACCAATGGGCTGGGCGACCTGCCGATTTTGATCGCCGGCACTGAGGCTCAAAAAGCCTACTGGTTGGGCGAGCGGCTGGTAGAACAGGGCGAGCTTGTCTCGTACTGCGTGACAGAACCCGCCGCCGGCTCGAACGTGGTCGGGATGGAAGCACGCGCTGAAAAGCGGGGCGATACCTACATCCTCAACGGCAGTAAGACCTTCATCACCAACGCCAGCCACGCCGATTTTTTCACAGTCTTCGCCAAGACGGACCCCTCTGCCGGGCATCGTGGCATGTCCTGCTTCGTGGTCGATCGCAATACGCCGGGCGTGAGCATCAGCAAAAAGTTCGAGAAGCTCGGTCAACGCGCATCCGATACAGCCGAAGTCGTGTTTGAAAACGTCGAAGTGCCAGAAGCCAACCGCCTCGGGCCCGAAGGATCGGGCTTCTTGACAGCGATGAAAGTCTTCGATTATAGCCGTCCGGGGGTCGCCGCCGCCGCTGTCGGTCTCCTGCGCCGTGTGATTGATGAGTGCGTGCGCTACTCAGAAGAGCGCGAGACCTTCGGCAAGCCGATCTACCAGCATCAAGCCGTCGGGCATAAGATCGCCAATATGGTCATGGATTACGAAGCCGCGCGCCTGATGGTCTGGAAATCGGCCTGGATTGTGGAACAGGGCAAGCCCGATCCCAAGTTCAGCGCCGCCGCCAAAGCCTTCACCAGCGATGCCGCCATGCGTGCCGCCGTCGAAGGGGTGCAGGTCTTCGGTGGCTATGGCTACATGCGCGAGTACCCCGTCGAGAAGCTGATGCGCGATGTTAAAATTTTCCAGATTTACGAAGGCACGAGCGAAATCCTGCGTAACGTCGTCGTGCGCGAGGTATTCCGCCGCCGCAAGTAGATTGCACGCACGCGGGGGATGGGCATCCGTCCATGTCCCCGTACCACTTAGCCGCGATGTTTGAGCTTGCGGCGGAAAAAGCGGCGCGACCACGTTATTATGAAGTGACCTGTCATGACAACTTGTTCGTCGTCCCCAGAAAGCACAGAATCAAAAAAGCCACTGCACAGACAGTGACTTCGAGTTGGCTGGGATAATTGGATTCGAACCAATAACCCCCTGTTCCAAAGACAGGTGCTCTGCCAATTGAGCTATATCCCAACTTACACCTAGAATTATAGCGAATTCATGCCGGATTGCAAGCCTTAATTTGGCTATTAAGCCGCGCCTCATTGACCGTAACTTGAATCAGGGTAAGCGTGACCACCGCCGAAAGCATAGACCGGTGTCACCGTCGGGCGCGGTGGCAGGGGCACATCGTAATCAATCGGCAAAAAGCGGATGACCGCCGCCGTATCCATCGTAATCAGCGACATCCAGCCGACTGTGCCATCGGCATCGACCTTCACCCAGTTGCTATAAGGACTACGCGCCAGCAGTTCGACTTCGGTGCCCGGCGGTAGCGTCCGCATGATCGCGAAGCCAATATCCGGGGCGCGGCGCAAGTTACCGCCCTGTGGCACGCTAATCGTCGCCATGTTAGCTTTATCGCCATACCGACTGGGCGGCACCGGCGTGGCATCGTAGGCACTGGTGATCTCGCCCATTGTCCCCTGCACGAGATCGCTTCGCATCCAGCCCGTGTCGCCATTGCCCAGCCGGACGTGATACCAGCGTTCGTCGGCGGTGTTCTGCCCGAGGATGCTGACGGGTTCATTAGCTGGCACTTGATACAGCAAGAGCGAGTCGATATCCGGTTCAGCGCGCATGTTGGTGCGCCCGATCGTGCGTAAGTTGCCCGGTTGGGGCAAGAGTACCGGACGATCGAGCAGCACAATCGGCAAATTGGCGATGTACTTGTACGCCAGCGGGAAGGCAAGTTCGGGGATAGCGGTCGGGCGGCTATAATCGCCCGCGTTGTACAGCACATCGACCTGCTCGCCCGCGTAAAGGATGCGCGACGTGCCGAAGACCGTCACCCGTGACCGCCCTTCCAGCGCGATGAACGAGGTGAGATCGCTGTGCGTCTGCACGACGAGCGTGCCGGCAACATCGACCGACGCGCCATTGACGACCGCCTGCACGTTACCCCCGTACTGACTCTGCATGACGAAGGAGCTATAGGGCGCGGTCGTGCAATCCGCGAGCGTGTGCGAAGTCTCGACGGTGAACGACAGCCACGGGGCAAAGCCGCTATCAGTCGGGGTCACATCGCGCACATGCACATCACCAATCAGCAGGGCATCTAACGCAATCTCGCTGGGGAGGCGCATCCACATCACGCCGCCGCTGTTCTCGCGCAGGAGGGGGGGCAGTTGCACCATCGCCAGCTGATCGACGGTGACCTGTGCGCCGCGCACCGCCAGCGAATTCTCGATATTGCCGCCGGGGTCGGTGCGCGGGGGCAAGCCGCCATTGCAGAACGTCCCGCGTGACCCGCGCAGGCAAGCGTCGCTCGCTGTCGCGTAGAGTTGCGTCAGGATCGTCCTACACTGCGCCTGTAGCGCGGCGAGATCGGGCGTGTTGGTCGGGGCGGGCGGGCGCGTCTGCGTCGGCGTGGGCGATGCCGCCTGAATCGTCGGGATGGGCGAGGGGTCTTGGGTCGGCGTGACGTAGATCACACGCGGCGAGGCTTCGACCGGTGGCGATAACACGACGCTCACCCCGCCCTGTGTCGATTGGCAGGCAGTCAAGATGATGAGTACAGCGCAGAAGAACGTAACAAGTTTCATTGATTTTTTCTTATATCCATCAGCGAAAATAAGTGCCTCATATTCTACCACAGAACACACCAGAACACGCCGCCTAGCGATCGAAAGTAGGGCGACGCGCCAACATCGCCCTGATTGCCGGCGGTCAGTCGGCGGCGGCGGGCTGGGGAGGAGCCGCGTATTTCTTCTTGACACGGCGCGATGTCACCATGCGATGCACTTCGCTCGCGCCATCGTAAATGCGGAAGGCACGCGCCGCCTCATACCACGTACTCAGCGGAATATCGCGGCTGATGCCCGTACCGCCCGTGATCTGGATCGCACGGTCGATCACGTTGTTGATCGTCTCGCTGATGACGACCTTCGCCATGCTAGTTTCGTAGCGCGCATCGTCGCCCTGGGCCAGCTTCCACGCCGCATGATTGATCATCAGGCGACCGCTGTACAAATCCATCTCGCTATCCGCCAGCATGAACGCCACCGATTGATGATCGATCAAAGGCTTGCCGAAGGACTCGCGCTCGCTGGCATAGCGCGTGGCAATCTCTAGCGCACGCTGGGCGATGCCTGTCCAGCGCATACAGTGCGTCAGGCGGGCAGGCCCGAGTCGTACCTGCGCCATCGCGAAGCCTTTGCCCACCTCGCCGAGGATCGCATTCGCCGGTAGGCGCACGTCCTCATAATGAATCTCGACATGCCCGCCGAAGTCCTTCGGCCCCATCGTCGGCACATCGCGCACGATGTTGATGCCGGGCGTTTCACGCGGGGCGATGAAGATTGAACAGCCGTGTTTCGCCGGCACGTCGGGGTCGGTCTGCGCCATAATCAAGAAGAAATCGGCAATCTCGCCATTGGTCGTGTACCACTTGTGCCCGTTAATCACCCATTCGTCGCCATCGCGCACAGCACGCGTCTGGATCATGGTCGGGTCACTGCCTGCGCCGGGCGGGGGTTCCGTCATGCTGAAGCCGCTGAAGGCTGTGCCGGCTACCAAGGGGCGCAGATACTGCTCGGTTTGTTCCGCATCGGCATAAGTGTGGAGCAGGTGCATGTTGCCTTCGTCGGGGGCGGCGCAATGGGTCGCCAGCGGCCCCAGCAAGGAGCGTCCGGCGGCTTCGAGCACGGGTACGAATTCCTGAATCGTCAAGCCCATGCCGCCCAGTGCTTTGGGCATCGTCGGTGCCCATAAGCCCTCGGCTTTGGCGGTCGCGCGTAGGTCTTGCACCTGTGCCATGGTCGGCTCGGCGCGGGTCTGGTGGAGTTCGGTCTCCAGCGGGGTCACATGCTCATCCACGAATTGCCGCATGCGATGCGTGATGTCCTGTACGTGTGCGGGAACAGTAAAATCCATAGGGTGTGTGTCCTTCAAACAATATCAAGTATCGGGCGGGTATCGCCCACCTGTAGTATACATCAAGTTCGGCATCGCTTGCGACTCCCGCACGTTGAATCAAAACGCCCCGTCTCGGTGTGCGAGCAGAGGCGTTAGCGTCTATGACAATCTGCGGACGGTGGGTCAGTGGTGGGCAGAGTCCTTGATGTGGTTGTGGGCTGGGTGCAGGCTACTCTGCATGATGCTCTGTAACTCGTCGTAGGTGACGGGATCATCGTCCTGATGATCCATCACACGCACCGCCATCCGCCCGATCGTATTGCTGATGAGTTCGGCTTGCTTCAAGTAATTGCGCTCGCGCACGGGCATCTGCTTGAGATCGACAATCCGCGCTAGCCAATCATGGAGCAGTTCGACCATGAAGACATCAAACGACCACACACCTTTGAACTCGCGCAGGTGGTCGGGGTCGTCGATGTCGCTCAGTTCTTCGGTTGCCAGCGCGGTGAAATAATCACGCCCATGCGACACGCAGAACCACTCTTTCGCCAGTTGGTCGGTCGGCTTCAATGGGACATAGGTCAAGTTATCAATGGTCGGTAGCTCACAATCGACCACGCCGAAAACATACACATGCTCTGATTTTGCCGCTAATTCGCGATACCGTCCCGCCTGCCGTAGAAAGCGACTCATGCGTTGAAACGACGAAAAAACGGTGTTTTTCACATCGTCAACAATTGTTGCGTTTTCGATTTCGTTGCTGATAACTGTCATCGTCTTGCGATGATTCATAACAGCTGTATTTTGCATACTGCGCCGTGTGAGTTCATAGACCGAAAAAGATGGGTCAATATGAAACTGCTTAATCATTGGTGTTCCTTTACCTTATAGTATTACACTATAATTTTATCACGCCGACCTTAAGCGTCCTTAACGCTACAGTGAGCGAGGGATAATAAAGCCTTCGGTTCTTTCGTAATCGAATGACCAATAGCAAACTCTTACATCTGCTGGCTTACGCTCTCGTCCGCATCGCCGCTTTTTTGACCGATGAATCGGCTTTTTTGGCGTGCATTAAGGTGCGAACTTGGAAGGCTTGTGGTAATCTTAATCAAGCCTAGATAAGATTGTAGGCAAGGATCGCTCCGATACGATACAATCAGGGGCGAAATGGTATCGAATACCCATCAGTCAAGACGAGACGCGAGTTGGCGATAATAACATGATTGGAAAGAAACTCAACGGACGCTATCAAGTCCTTGAACACATCGGCGAAGGTGCGACATCGGTCGTTTATGAAGGCAAAGATACCCTGCTGGGACGAACAGTAGCGTTGAAGATTTTACATGCCCATGTGCGTGATACCACGCGCAAACGCTTCTTCCAAGAAGCGATGGCGGCGGCGCAACTGAACAACACCAACATCATGGCGATTTATGATCGCGGGCAGGATGACGGGCGCGATTATCTGGTGGTGGAATATGTCGAGGGCGACGCACTGACGAATTATGTCCCCAGTGCGCCGGATGTGATGGTCGATCTGGGGGCGCAGATTGCCCGTGCGCTGAATTATGCCCACGACCGCGAGATTATCCACCGCGACATCAAGCCCGCCAATATCATGGTCACGCCGGATGGACACATCAAGATTATGGACTTAGGGCTGGCACTCCCGCGCGAGGCGAAGCGCGTCACAGCGCCGGGGATGGTGATCGGCACGCCGGCGTATATCTCGCCGGAGCAAGCGAAGGGCAAAGAACTCGATCATCGCACGGATATTTATTCGCTGGGTATCGTGCTTTACGAGATGGCGACCGGACAATTGCCCTTCAACGCTGATGACATCACCGCACTCTTGCTCCAGCACGTCCAGCAAGCCCCGCCACCGCCGCGCCTCTACATCCCAGATTTACCCGCGCCGCTGGAAGCGACCATCCTCAAATGTTTGGAGAAAGACCGTGCGCGCCGCTTCCAGAATGGTGAATCACTGGCAGAGTCCTTGATGCGCGGCTTGCCCACACCAACTGCGCCCGATCCCGATGACGATAGCACGCACCCGCACCGCCTCCCTTGGGCTGAGACAGTCCAGACCGGACGCTTGAAACCGCGCGAGAAGCAGACGATACAGGTCGTGATTGCCGACGATCACACGCTCTTACGGCGCACGCTCTCGAACTTCTTGCAAAGTACGGGCGATATTGTCATCATGGCCGAAGCGGGCGATGGCGAGACCGCGCTGGTACAGACCATCAACCATCAGCCCGATGTCCTCCTGCTCGATTTGAACATGCCCGGCAAGACTGGTCTGGATATTCTGCCGGACATTCGGCGGCAAGCGCCCGACGTGAAAGTGCTGGTGTTGACGGGGCGCGACGACGACCTGTACATCATGCGCGCCCTGCGCTTGGGCGCACACGGTTACGTTCTCAAATCGACCGACGAAGATAAACTGGTCGATAGCATCCGGCAAGTGATGAATGACGAGATGGTGCTGGGGCGCGGCGTTGCCGAGAAGGTCGTCGGCGGGATGCTCGGCACATCGCCCGGACAATTGACCGAGCAAGAGATGGACGTGTTGCTCCACGTCGCCGCCGGTTTAGAAAACGAGGTGATCGGCAAGCGACTCGGCATCGGCGTGACCAAACTGATCGAGGTTAACGCCAGCATCATCGACAAGCTACAAGTGCGCGATCGTACCGGCGCGGCGCTGAAAGCCCTGCGTACCGGCATGATCCTGATCGAAGATATTCACGAGTTACAAGCCAAGCTCAATAGCTGACCAAACAGGAGAGACCGGCGACGATGGCGATGATGACCCTGCCCGCTGCCCGCGACTGGCGGCGCGACCTCGCGCGCGAGGGGCGCACGCTGGTTTTTACCAATGGCGTGTTCGACTTGTTGCACGTCGGACATCTGGATTATCTGGAGAAGGCGCGCGCCCTGGGCGATGCGCTGATGGTCGCCATCAACGACGACGACTCGACGCGCCGCTACAAGGGCGCGGGTCGTCCGCTCGTGCCCGCCAGCGAACGCGCCCGCCTCTTGCTCGCCCTGCACCCCGTGACCGCCGTCATCAGCTTCGCGCAGGCGACGGCATCGCCCCTGCTCGATGCGCTCCAGCCAGATATTTACGTCAAAGGTGGCGATTATGCCCATAAGCCTCTGCCGGAGCGTGCCACCGTCACCGCCTATGGCGGACAAATCCACCTGATTGATTATCTCCCTGACCACAGCACGAGTCGCCTGATTGCCAAAATTAAATCGCTGTGAGGCGATCTTGCGCTATACCCAAGCGCTTAGCACTCCTAAGCAATCATGTGAAATCACTGAGAACTCGCTTAAATTAATTGATAGTCCTAAGTAATTGCTCTATCATCGTCCTTAGAGTGAGTGAGTGAACGTCTATCAAGGAGCGCAACATACATGAGTAACGTCAACACCTTACGCGGCGCGAATATCGTCGCTATCATCGCCACGCTGATTATGAACAGCCTATCAAATTCGGGCATCTTCCCCAACACCGTCGGTGGTCTGGGCGACAGCCGCGCTATTTTCTTCCTGCCAGATGGCTACGTCTTCGGCATCTGGGGGGTGATCTACACCCTGCTGATCGGTTTTGTCATCTATCAGTTGCGCCCCGTCGCGGCAGAGAACGGCACGGTCGGGCGCGTGGGCTGGTGGTTCGTCATCAGTTGCATCGGCAATATGACGTGGTTGGTGCTGTTCCTGTTCAATCAAGTCTGGTTGAGTACGATCGCGATGCTGGTGATTCTGGGCGCATTGCTGATGATCTACAATCGCCTCCAAATCGGGCAACGTCGCGTCGGTTGGCAACAGAACTGGGCGAGTTTCGTGCCATTCAGCATTTATCTAGGCTGGATTAGCGTGGCAACCATCGCTAACTTCAGCACGGCGCTCTATGAGACGGACTTCGTGCAGAGCTTCGCCGGCATCAACGCCGCGGTGTGGGCAGTGCTGATGATCGCGGTCGCCGCAGGGCTGGCGATCACGATGCTGGTGATGCGCCGCGATGTGGCCTACGCGCTGGTGATCGTCTGGGCGAGTGTCGGCATTTATGCGCGTCCCTTCGATACCGAGTTATACGCAGTCCTCGCCGATCTCAACGCTAGTCTGGTGAATGTCGGGGCGCTGGTGGCGGCGGTCATCGTGGCGGTTGCCGCGTTGATCGTGCGCGGTCTACAATTCCAGCAATCCAGCACACGCCCCCAACTTTCACCCGCACAGTAGCGCAATTTCCGCTATAATAAGGGGCATTGATTGTCCGTGTGGAGTAGCTAGTGATCGTTCTATGCCCCTTGAAAACCATATCATCGTCGAAAGCTGGACAGAGGAAGACCTGCTGGAACTACCCTTCAGCGAAACGGATGGTTACGAATATAAATCCAGTCTGATCCGCGAACATTCGCATTATCGCAGTGAACTCCAGCACAAAATTGTCAAGACGGCCTGCGCTTTCTGGAACACGGGCGGCGGTATTCTGGTCGTCGGTGTGGACGATCACGCGCAGGTAGATGGCGGCATCCCCTACATGATGGGTAAGCAAAAACTGCGCGATTGGGTCGATACAGTGCTAACGGGGATCACACCGGTGGGGCCTTACACCGTACGCACTGTCAAGCCTAACGAAGCTGATTCCAAAATTGACAAAGGGTATGTGGTGCTAGTGGTCGCCTTCGGCGAAAGCCTCGATCTGCCGCATATGGCATCCGATAATCGCTATTACGTGCGCGCCGGCGCACATTCAAGCCCGGCTAATCATTATCTAGTCGAAGCGATACGGGCGCGGCGCGGTCTACGTCGCCCGATGTTGCGCGGCATGTTGCGCGAGCATCCACAGAAAAACGGCGTGGTCGAGCTAGTGGTGCTGGCGATCAACGATTTGCCCGCGCTCAACGTGCAGATCGGCTTCGAGCCGGTGCCTGTGCATATTCAAGAGCAATTCCCGTCCGGCTTACCCTTGCTCGTCCCCGTGATCGACCGCGCCAATCCCTTCCGCATTGATATTGCGCTCATGCGTCGCCTCAGCTATTGGTTGGGCGATGACCCCTTCGATATTATCCTGAGCTATGAGGGCGTGCGCGGCACTGGCTTCAGCGAGCGCCAAGAACTCGATCATCATCGAAGCATCAGCCAGTACGAAATCCGCATGAGCAACGGCAAAGGGGTCGAAAAGACCTTACGCAAGATGTACAAGCAAATGAGCAAACTCAACCAGACTTTAGAGACCTACATGCTCGCGCCCGATGATGACGCGCCACCGCACAATGGTAGTCATGGCAACAACTGACCACCGGTAGAAGCGCACACCCATGAGACCATTGCTTGCATCCTGCAATTTCATCGTTAAAATAAATTCAAATGCTTGACTTTTTGGGGGCTTTCGTAGTTGGCGTGGTCAAGCTCTTTTTGTTCCCTTTTGTTGGTCATCCCAACCATAAAAGCGCCGAGCAGCAGATGTAAGCGTTCTCATGATAACTTGTTCGTAGTCCCGATAGCGCCCCCATCTGTGATAGAAGTGCTACTTTTCATCTGATCAATTAATGAGTGAGTCTTATGCTACTAAAAAACTTCCCGACTGATTATCAAACCGTGATGGACTGGACGTGGGTAGAATGGCAACCGCACTACAATGCCCTACTCACCGCCGATCTGAGCGCAGAGAATATCCACGACTGGTTAGAGGCGTGGACGACTGTCAGCCAATTGACATGGGAGACGCGCTCGCGCTTGAGCGTCGCCAAAGATGTCGATACCACCGATGAAGATGCCGAAGCCGCCTATAAGAAATTCATGGCGACGGTGATCCCCAACGTGCAGAAGTATAGCTTCTTGCTAGGACAAAAGCTGGTCGATAGCGGTATCACACCCGATGATATAGCCGTGCCTCTCCGTAGCATCCGCGCACAGATCGAAATTTTCAGCGAGGATAACCTGCCACTCTTCGTGCAGGAGAGCGAACTCGCGACGCAATACAACAAGATCAGTGGCGCGCAGACGGTCGAATGGGAGGGCGAAGAAGTGACGCTCAACCGCCTGCGGACGGTCTTCAAAGATACCGACCGCGATAAGCGCGAGAGCGCATGGCGCATGATGCAAGAACGGATGCGCCAAGACCGCGAGTCAATCGATGACCTGTGGCGGCAATACATGGACTTACGCAAGCAGATTGCGGCGAACGCGGGCTTCGAGAATTACCGCGATTACATCTGGAAAGACAAAGCTCGCTTTGACTACACGCCACAGGACGCAATCGCCTTCACCGCAGCGATCGAAGCCGTGGTCGTCCCCGTGTTCGAGCGTCTGAACGAGCAACGTCGCCAGAAATTGGGCTACGAGACGCTGAAACCGTGGGATACAGTCGTTGACCCGCTCGGACGTGAGCCACTGAAACCCTACGAGACTATCGAGGAATTCGTCGATAAGACGGGCGCAATCTTCCAGCAGGTCGATCCCGAGCTAGGGGCCTACTTCCAGCGGATGCAGAGCAATAACCTGCTCGACCTTGAGAATCGTAAGGGCAAAGCCCCCGGTGGCTACTGCACCGCTTTCCCGCACAGTAAAACGCCCTTCATCTTTATGAACAGCGTCGGGCAAGAAGGCGACGTGCGTACCCTGCTCCACGAAGCCGGACACGCTTTCCACGGCTTCAGCGCGATGGAAGGGCTGCCGTACCAGATGCAGATGCGCGCGCCGATGGAATTCAACGAAGTGGCATCAATGGCGATGGAACTCCTCGCCAGCCCCTACCTGGACGAGACACACGGTGGCTACTTCAGCGAGGCTGAAGCAACCCGCTACCGGGCGGAACACCTGCGCGGTATCGTGCGCTTCTGGCCCTATATGGCGATTGTCGTCGCCTTCCAGCACTGGATTTACGAGAATCACGATCGAGCGACTGACCCCGCCGCCTGTGATGAAAAATGGCTGGAACTGTGGGGACGTTACATGAAAGGCATCGATTACAGCGGCTTTGAGGATTACATCGTCAATCGCTGGCGGCGACAACTGCACATCTTCCGCGTGCCCTTCTATTACGTGGAGTACGGCTTAGCCCAGCTGGGGGCGGTGCAGGTGTGGGCAAATGCGCTCGATGACCAGCAAGCCGCGCTCGATGATTATCGCAAGGCGCTCAATCTGGGGGGCACCGTCACCCTGCCAGAACTCTACGAGACAGCAGGCGCGAAGCTGGCATTCGATGCCGACACGCTCCAACGCGCTGTCGATCTGATCGAACGCACGATTGCCGATCTTGAAGGTGCTGAACCAGCGTAATCGCCCGGTTCGCCCGTAGCAATACACACAACAGGGACAGCGCGGCGGCTGTCCC
>DAOTTV010000111.1:0-25938 GCA_034437755.1 Anaerolineae bacterium
AACCTGTACCCGCCGAACGCTTTGCATTCGGCAAAACTGGGGTGCAGGGGAGACATCCCCTGCTGGGGCGTGGGGTGAAACCCCACAAGAAGACTCTACCTGAGTAGTTACGCTCAATCAAAACCTTCACAGCTTGCTTTTTTCAACGCAATTGCGTTGAAAACAACTGGTTGCAAAAGGCGTAAGCCTTTTGCAGGGTGTGGGGCAGCGTCCCACTTTGCATAGACTTTACACATGAGCCTTTTCAAAAAGGGGACAAAAAGAGCGTGACCACGCAAGATACGAAAGACCCAGACCCAATTGTGCATTTCGGTCGCGCAAGCGTGCCGCATATTGTAAACGAGAGTATCGTAGGGTCAATAGCCGGAGGTGAGCGCCGGATAGCTATGCGCTGTCGATCTGGCACGGGTTACTGATTGTGCCGATGCCGTCGATCGTCACGCTGACTTGATCGCCATGATTGAGAAATAGCGGCGGGGTCATGCCTTTGCCCACGCCCGCTGGCGTGCCCGTCAGGATCACATCGCCGGCTTCTAGCGTGAAGGTCTGCGACAGATACGAGACTAAATACGGCACTTTGAACACCATATCTGCCGTGTTGCCATCCTGCATGGTCTCACCGTTGACGGTCGTCACGATGCGAAGGGCGTGCGGGTCGGGCAGGTCATTGGTGGTGACGATCGCCGGCCCTAGCGGACAAAAAGTATCTTGCGCCTTCGCCCGCACCCACTGCAATTCATCAGCTTGGATATCGCGCGCGCTGACATCGTTGGCGACCGTATAGCCGAAGACATGCTCGTAGGCTTCTTCAAGCGGGATGCGATACGCAGGTTTGCCGATGACGATCGCCAGTTCGCCTTCCCAATCGACCTGCTGGGTGATGTCGTGTCGCCAGCGAATCGGCTCACCATCAGCGATGACACAGGTCGCGTATTTGGCGAAGATCAAGGGTTTATCGGGGACGCTGTTGCTCAGCTCTGCCGCGTGATCGGCATAATTGCGCCCGACGCACAGAATCTTGCGCGGGATGATCGGCGCGAGCAAGCCTTTGTGCTTCATCACTTTGAAGGCCTCATCGCGCGCGGGTAAGCTATCCTGTGCCGCGATCTCTTGCATACTCATATCTGTGCCCAGCGAATATAAGCCGTCTTCGCGCCATTCACCGACGCGCACCCGTCCGTCTAGCTTCTGGAATCTGACTAATTTCAATGTGTTGTCCTCTCTGCTGTGTCAATGGCTACTATTTGACCAAAAACATCTGGCTCTTTGGGATTTCGCGTGGTTTTTGTTGCAGGGGCTTTGCCCACACTCCCACAAGGAACTGTCCGTTCCTTGACCTTGTTCAAAAAAGCAAAAGTTTTTGGCAGTCCCTTCTTTCAAAAAGGGGACGAAAAGAGCGTGACCACGCAAGATACGAAAGACCCAAACATCCTAAAACCTTTTGTGGTCATGTACTGCTCTATAGTCTCCAATCTTACCGAATGTCAGCCCCGCCTCACAGCCTGTGACTGGTATGCCGGACGTGATCCGTGTACGATGCAGGCGATTGCCGGAACTGTTCACAGGAGAGGGGATGCCCGATGCCACTCCCACACGCGCATCTGTCGCTGGCGCAAGCCTGCCTGCCATATCTCGATATTGATGATCCGCAGGCGTATTATCTCGCGTCCTTCTTGCCGGATGCCCGCTATTACCTGCGGTTGTCGCGCTCATCCACGCACTTCTACTATCGTTACACGCGCCCCGTCTTACAGCCTTTCGCCGTCTCGCGCAGTTTTTGGCTGGGCTATACCGTGCATCTCATCCTCGATTTCTACTGGTATAGCGGTCATGGGCGCTTCATCTACGCCCGTCGCCTGCCGCGCTGGTTGAAAATACCGCCAGTGCGCCGCTTCGCAATAGATATGGCGTTCGAGTGGTATTGCTCGCAGGAACAGCCCGTCACGCCCGTTCTACCCGCCGATGTCACCACCCTCACGCCCCCTGTCTGCCGCATCCTCGACCGCCTGCACGCATCCGCCGACGATTTCCAGCAGATGATGGACGCGCTCCGGCAGTATACCGCCTCCGGCGAGATGCTCGATCTCCTGCCACTGATCGAACATTATAGCCCGCTCATGCGCGCGCGGACGACGCTCTTGATTCGTCCGCTCTTGCGTGCCCTGCGCGCATCGCCCCGTGTGCAAGGTTACATGCGCCAGACGTTACCGGCATCGGCGGCGTACTTCGAACTATTGCGGGATGGTGTCCTGCGGACGATCCAGCATGAAGCCCGACACATCGCCTATCGCCCCGCATCAATCTACACGCCGGATACGGCTCAGGCGGTCACACGTTGATAGACAACCGCCTGCCACATCCAGCCCTTGCGCTGATAAATGCGCCGGAAGCCGTTCGCGCATACGGTGCGATCGACAGCCTTAGCATCGTGGACGAAGGTGCGGAAGGGGTTCTTCTGGAGCCGGAAACTGGTGTTGAGGAGCAGAACGCCTAGCTTCACCAACCAGTGATCGCGGGGGTAGACCAGCCCGTAGAACTGCGTCGCACGCGCCGAGGATTCGTGTACCAGTGCTAGCATATCGGGGTAGCAACAGATGACGCGATCGAGCGTGACAATATCTGCGGGATCGACATCGGCGGCAATCTGGATGAAGTCGCCGTGCTGGTAGGTGATGTGCGCTTGCTTGTTCTGGCGCTGGGCTTCTTCTTGCGCGACTTGCAAGTATGCCGATGATGCATCGACATCAGTCGCGTGGCGCAGGCCTGCATCCAGCAGAGCGAGCGGAATCGCGCCGACCCCGCCGCCAATATCCAGCAATGTCATATCCTGTATATCGTGCTGGGTGAGGGCTGTAATCAGCCAATCGGTGGTGCCATCAGCACCTTGCTGACGGTACTGGTCGAGGTCGCGCTGGGCATAGCGCCTGCTGAACACGTCCTCTGCTCCCTGACAATGCTGACAAACCATCTTTGCTATGTCCTCTCTCGTTTAATTGTCGCGTAGCACCAGCGAATATTCGCCGGTGGTTGTGCTGGGCTTGGCAACACCATCGTAACGCAAGGCGCGGATGTAGTAGACCCCCGTATATTGCAAGGTGTATTCAATACGGGCGTTCTCGCCATTGCCGCCGGCATCATCGCGCAGAATACGCAGACGATCCGCGTCCCATAGCTCTAGCACCGGGTCGAGATTGCCGTCGGTGCGGTTCATGTTGATCGTGACTGTCTCGCCGGCGACCCCCCAGAAGGCGAACAGTGATTCGCTGTCTTCATCGGTGATGCGGTCGATAACCTGCGTGCCGTAGAGCAAGCGCGGAATATCGGGATCGACGGTCTGGAAGGCGATGCCGTTGCGCTGGAGTGAGAGCCCGTATTCGCCGCGGGTGGTGCCTGTCTCACGCTCGAAACGAGTGGCGATCACGTAATACGTGCCGTCGGCGGGGATGCGGAAGCGCGAGATGCGCGCATTTTTGCCACTGCCGCTATCGTCATCTTGCACCAAAGGCTGTAAGTTGACATCGGCAATTAGCAGGTAGGCATCCAGCAAGCCGACCTGATTGCTACGCTCCATGACGACCGTCACAATGTCGTTTTCCTGTGCCTGAAAGCTAAAATACTGTTCGGGTTGGTCGTCGGTGATCTCGCCGGCGCGGGTCTGCCCGTAGTTGATCGGGACGGGCGAGCGTCGGTTATTGCCCAGCCCACTGTTACCCGCCTCTGATACGAGCAGGACGAAACCGCCGACGCTATCGCCGACAGCTTCTCGATAGCGCGAGGCGACCACGATATACGTGCCATCCGCTTCAATCAGCAGATTATCAATCGCGGCGTTGCGCGTGCTGGCATCGGCATCGTCGTTTTCCGTCAGTAGAAAGCGATTCGCATCGACAACTTGCAAATACGGGTCGAGACTGCCGGAACTGCGTACCATCTCGATATTCAGCACGTCGCCCTGCTGGGCTTGAAATGTGTAATAGACGTGGGATTGGCGGTTGGTGATGGTATTGGTGACGGGAATGCCGTATTGGAGCGTGGTGCCGGGGGTCGATAAGATGCCGATGCGCGCGAGGTCTAGCTCATAAATGCCGCGCGTACTGCCCAGCGCATAGCCGAAACGCCCGACGACGACATAATACAGCCCGTCATCATCGAATGTCATCGTGGCTTCGAGGTCGGCGCGTCCTTGATAATCATCGCGGTTGAAGATGACGCGCCCCTGCGCGTCGAATACCGTCAGCACCGGATCGAGATTGCCTTCGGTCACTGTCAGCGTGAACTCGACGACTAGCCCGCGCGTGCCCGTCACTTCGTAGATGATGCGCGGCGTGTCATCGTCGATGCGACCGCTCACCAGCGAGTTGATCGCTAGCGGTGTCGGTGCGTCGGCGGTCTCTTGTGCGCTCCCACCCAAACTGCTGAACGCCAGACAAGCGATCAGCCACAAGATGCGATGGGCGATGTATCGTGTACGGCTCATAATATCCAAGTGTGATGAGTGGGGCGCAGTTTGTCAAGACTGACGATTGCAAATGGCTTAGGGTGTGGGGGACAGCGTCCCACTTTGCACAGACTTTACACATGAGCCAATCGTTAATGCAACGTTATCCGGCGTTTGAACATTCGAACGCCGTTTTTACAAGTTTTAATTGGGGTTGTAAGGTTGCGTGATGTATACTATAAACAGTGCGAAAAAGTCTATTGTCGATATGTTTACAGAGGATATTCTCGATGAAAAAAGTCAAGAAGATCATCGCTACAGGCGTTCTCGTCGCCGGTTTGACGATGGGAGCGGGTTTAACTGCGGCACAAGGGCCGAGCGTCGATCACTTCGATGGTGATAGTACAACTGGTGTCACCATTGGCGATAATTGCTCGCCGTTGTCGTGCAATAACGTGGGTCGTCCATAGGCTACGCACAACAAAACCACGTTTCAAAACAGGATGCTGGGACATCCTGTTTTTATTTTTGTAACTTTTACCCCGCTATTCCTTGCTCACGTTGTCATGTAGTTGATGGCTGTGCTATTCTCAGGAAAGTCACACAGACTATTTAGCTGATATGCAAGCTCCTTCGATAAAGTTTGATTGTAGGTTTCATTTTGGATAAACAAGGTTGGCTCTTTGGGATTTCGCGTGATTTTTGTTGCAGGGGCCTTGCCTCCGCACCCCCACAAGGAACTGTCGTTCCTCGACCTTTTGGCGTTCCCGTTCCCCGGCATCGGCTATGTGGATAGCGCCGGCGAAGGCTTCGCTTTCACACACGTTGCAGTCTAAACACGCTTGACACGCAGGGCGGGTGTGATGACTGCATGCGCCCTAATCACCGATCTCCTATGCCCACCTAAACTCGCCTTCACGTTGCTCCGCTACGCTAAATGTATAATCGACATCTAACAATCAGGAGAGAAGTAGACCCATGATGAACGGTCAAGTGGTGATCGTCACCGGCGCAACTGCTGGCATTGGCGAAGTTACCGCCTATGAACTGGCGGCACGCGGGGCAGATGTTGTCCTCATCAGCCGCAACGCGACCAAGCTCGCCAACACGATGAACAAGATCAAAGCGGAGACGGGCAACGAAAATATCAGCACGATACAGGCGGATTTATCGTCACTGGCGGCGATTCGCGAGGCGGGCGAGACCTTCCTCAGCATGTATAATCGGCTTGATGTGCTGGTGAATAATGCCGGGGCGGTCTTCTCGGAACGTAAAGAGAGCGTCGATGGCAATGAAATGACCAACGCGCTCAATCATCTCAATTACTTCTTGCTGACGCACGTCCTGCTCGACCAACTGAAGGCGACCGCCGCCGACGTGGGCGAGGCGCGCATCATCAACGTCTCATCGAACGCGCATCGTGGCGCACAGATCAACTTCGATGATTTTAACTACGAGCAGAGTTACCCGCCGTTTCGCCCTTATTCCAACAGCAAGCTGATGAACATCATGTTCACGTATGAGCTGGCGCGCCGGCTTGAGGGCACTGGCGTGACGGTCAACGCCTTGCATCCGGGCTTTGTCCGCACGAACTTCGGCGATGGCACGTTCCCGCCGCTGTCGTTTCTGTTCAACACGATGAAGAATCTCTTCGCCATCTCGCCGCAGGAAGGCGCAGAGACCAGCATCTACCTCGCGTCATCGCCAGAGGTCACCGGCATCAATGGCAAATACTGGGTCGAGAAGCAACAAAAACGCTCCAGCAAAGCCTCATATGACGTTGAAGCCCAGCGTCGCCTATGGCACATCAGCGAAGACTTGACGGGTGTCACCTATGACGGTGGCGCGACTGAAACCGAGGATGTCGCCACCGTCTAACGCGGTCGGCATTAGCGACGCACGCGGGGGCGAATGCGATCATATCGCTCCTGCGCGCTCTCCAAAAATGCGACCGAGTAGAACCGTCCCCACGTCAGCACGAATTCATAATCTGCTACCGCTAAATCAAGATCGCCTTCGCGCTCGTGGATTTGCCCGCGAATGTAACGTCGTCCGACGGTATCCTCTGCCGTTAGCGCGATGTTGATCGCCGCCAACGCTGGATCGAGATCGTTCAGGTTGAGGTGGGCGCGTGCGAGATACTCGTTAGCGACTGGCAGGAGTGCGTCGGATGTGCCGGCGACGTTGAGCGCCTGATTGAGCGCGTCCAGCCCTTCGCTATAGTTCCCTTGCTCGACTTGCGCCTGCCCGATGAGCGTGTAGAGATCGCCATTGGCGATGATGCCCGTGTTCAGCAGTTCCTCAGCGTTGCTGATGACCGCGTCGTAGTTGCCCGTGATGCGCGCCGTCTCGACCTGTAGCGCCAGCACTTGCGGATTATCCTCGCCTAGCGAGATCGCCCGTGTGAGATCGTCCTCTGCCGCCTCAATCTGATCGAGTTGCAGGTAAGCCCGCGCACGTTGCACCAGCAAATTAGGATAGAAGGGGTCGCGTGCGTCGCCGCCTTCCAGACCGCGCGTCAGCACGTTCAGCGCGAGGTCGTATTTACCCTCAGCGAGGCGCGATTGTCCGAGCAGGGCGTGCCCGCGCACACTGCCGGGATAATAGAACAAGTATTGCTGGCTGAACAGCACGCCCAAGCCGGGGCGGTCGGCTTCTAGCGCGACTTCCGCTTGTTGGGCGAGCGCTTCTTCGATGAAGGGGTTGAGCAACACCAACTGATACAAGTCTTGCAAAGCCGCGTCGTACTGCGCTTGCTCCCGATAGAGTTCGATCCGTTTGAAGCGCAGATCGAGATCGGTATATAGGCGCGGTTGGCTATCGCTGTCGATCGCATCCGTCAGCACGTCAATTGCCGCCTCAGGATCGCCACGCAAGGTCTCGATATCCGCCAGCAGAATATAGGACTCGGGATGGGCTGGGTCGAGTTCTTCGATCATCTCGCTCAGGTATGCTTCGGCTTCGTCTAAAAAGTCATCGCGAGCGTTGGCATCATCCGCGAGATCAGCGCGGCGGGCTTGGGCGAGCGCGATCCGCGCCTGTGCCAGCCGAATCAGCGTGATATTCTCGTTGAATTGGCGCGTTGGTGGTGAGTCCTCACCGCCGCCCCACTCCTCGAAGTACTCATCGACCGCTGTGATCGCTTCATCGACCTGATTTTGGCGGATGAACAGCCGCGTCAGGTAATAATAGGGGATGAAATCGCCCGTGCCGCCGGTTGTCAGGCGCTCTGCCTGTAGAATATCGAAGGCTTCTTGCAACGCGCCCTGATCGAGCAATAACTCGGCTTCATCAATCACCAGATCGACTTCAATGCCCGGCGAGTAATAGGTGTCCTCGGTTGGGATCGGGAAGATCGGGTCGGTACTCGCCGGCGTGATCGTCGGGCGCACCGTTGGCGAGGGGGTCGCGGTCAGGCGCGGCGTGGGCGAGGGCGTGTTGGTCGCGCCGGGGGTCGCGGTCAGGGTCGGTGTCGGCGTGACGGACGGTGTCCACGTCGGCGCAAAGACGATGCGCTGGACATCTTCGTTTTGCAAGAGCAAGTAACCGCCGCCGCCTACTAACACGATGAAGAACACCAGCACCGTGATGCCCGTCGTCGCGAGGAAGCGCGTGTATTCCTGTGCGCCCGCCCGCGCACGCGTCTTGCGCGTCCATTCTATGCCCTGATACGCGTCGATCGATTGCTGTAAGAGCGCGTTTAACTCGGCTTCGACCTGTGGCGTGATGATCCGCAGCTTGTTGGGGTTGACGATCGGCGTTCCATCGTAGCCCGGCGGGGGCGGTGGCGCATTGGCGAATGCCTGCTCGATGATGTCGCGGTCGTCCTCGCTGGCTGCGGATGAGTCGTCCGCGGCGGTCGGCGCGTCGTCATCATCGAATTTGAGCGTCGCGTTGGCGGCATCGCCCATCTGCTCTAAATCGCTGGTGGTCGCGCTCCCGTCTTCTAATTCGGCGGCGGGCGGCTTGATTTCGATCGGCGGCAGGTCGTCGAGATCGTCGCCGAGTCCTAAATCCGCCAGCGTCGGTTCGGGGATGGGCGCGTCATCTTCCAGCGGTGCCGATGCGCTGAATACCGCGCCGTCGTTCAGGTCTGGGTCGTCATCCGTCGGGGCATCCGCACCGAGCCGATCGAGCGCCTCCTGTGCGCTGGTATTCTGCGGGTTGAGCGCCAGCACTTTGTTGAGAATGCGAATTTTCGCGTCGCGCTCCTCGGTGACGGTCGCCAGCCCAATCCACGCGCTCTCGTTATCCGGCTCTAACTTCAACACTTGCCGGAAGGCTTTGCGGGCGAGTTCCGCTTGCCCGTTGCGCGCCGCCCGGATCCCCCCGCTCAATAATTTTTGTGCCTTATCGTCAGCCACGGATGCTTTCCCCTTTGTGTTACAGCGTTTGTAATCGGCATGTGCCTATTTTAGCGCAGAGTCCTGCTTACGGAAAATCGAGATCGTTTGCGCCTCAGAAGTAATCCGGATCGACGCGATGCGCCTTTAAGCCTTCACGGGCGAGCGCGTGCAGGTCAGGGTCGGCAAGCGCGTTGACCAGATGCCCGATCGCGTCGGGGTCGCGACACGTCCCTAATGCCTGTACCGCCGCCTTACGTACCCAGAGGCTCGGGTGTGTCTCGAGCGCGTGGACGAGCGGCGCGACCACATCCTGCCCGCCGATTTTGCCCAATGTCAGCGCGGCGGTGCGCGCTGTCGGGATGTGATCGCTCGCCAACTGATCGATCAATGTCTGTCGCTCGTCGTCGCTCATCTGGATGATTCCCGCGCTTGCTGATAAATGTCCAGCATATGCCGGACATGCTGTGCCAGCGTGAAGTGCGTCGTGACGCGCGCGTAACCCGCCGTGCCCATCTGCTGGCACAGGTCATCATCGCGCAGGAGACGGCGCAACGTCGCCGTCAGATCGTCCGTATCGAAAGGGTTGATGATGTAACCCGTCTCACCGTCGATGACCGCCTCGCGCGAGCCGCCGTAACAACTCGCCAGCACCGGAGTCGCGGTCGCCATCGCTTCGAGATTGACGGTCGGGAAGGTATCGAAGATGATGCTCGGCACTGCGACCACCCGCGCCAGCTGATACGCCGCCGCCAGCTCATCCCCGCTGAGCCAACCGCCGGTCATGATGTGGGTATCGCGCAGGGCGGTATAACGCGGGTCGCGTATTTGATCTTCGATCGGGCGCGATGATAGCACCAGCAGAGTCACATCGGGGACGCTGTGGCGCACGCGGTCGAGCGCGTCTAGCAGTTGATATGTGCCTTTAGCATTCGTCAAGCGTCCGGCGAATAAGATCACTTTGCGCCCCTCTAGCCCGAGTCGCTGGCGCAATCCGGTGACGGTCGCGCCAGCCACCTGCCATGCGTCAACGTCGATGCCGTTGGGCACAGGCACGAAAGAGGGCAGGTCGTTGGCGTGATGAGCATCGCACAAGGCTTGACTCGGCGCGGTGCGTACCCGCGTGTGTCGGCGCAGAATACGCCGAATCGTCAGGTTACGCAGGGGGTTATAGCGCAATCGCATCTGGCGCAGGTTGAATAGTGGCGGCAGACGATAGGCGCGTGCGTCATGATCGCACCGTGTCGGATCGATGAAGTAAGACATCTTGTGATAGGCGAAGAGCATCACATCATGCGACGTGAACACCGTCGGGATGCCGAGCGTGTCGGCTATCGTCAGGCTGTGATACGACAAATCCGTATGCACGTTATGCGCGTGGACGACATCGGGCTGAATCTGCTGATAGAGACGGCGCAGGTCGCGCACGGTCTGCGGGTTATACAGCGAGAGCCACGCCCGCCAGCGCAAGGGATAGCTACTGTGCAGGTGATAGGTCTGGATGCCAGCGCGCACGTCATTGAACGACGGGCGTTCGGTCGCGGCGATGACGTGTACCTCGTGCCCGGCAGAGCGCAAACCCAGCGCGAGCCGCCAGAACACTTCGCCCGCCCCTCCGCGATTCTCCGGTGGGATACGATCATTCAAGAGCAACACGCGCATGGCGGTTATCCTCAAGCGTTATCGCGATTAATCGCCTGCATCGTATCAACAAAGGGCGGGCTATGGCTAGATGCGCTTAGCATTCTCGCGCAAATCAGGTACAATCTGCGCGATCAGACCTATACTCATCACACGCAACGAGGAGAAGACGCGCTATGGCTTTCATCGACATTGCGACGGGCGCACGCTTGCACTATGAACACCTGAACCCGACCGCCGACCGCGTGCCGGTCATCGCGATTCATGGGTTATTGGGCACTGGACGCAAGGATTTAGGGGCGGTGCTAGATTGGCTGGCAGACGAGGGCTATCCGGTCATCGCGCCGACTCTGCGCGGTTACGGCGAATCTGAGCCGAAGCCGCGTGACTTCCCCTATCAATTTTACAAGCGCGATGCTCAGGATATGCTCGCCTTCATGGATGCGCTGGCGATCGACCGCGCGCACATCCTCGGCTATAGCGATGGCGGTGAGGTCGCGCTGATTATGGCCGGGACACAACCACAGCGGTGCGTGACGGTGGCGACGATCGGCTCAACCGGTTACTTCGACCCGCAGGTGCGCGTCGTCGTGCAGAATTACAGCCGCGGCAGTCAGTGGATTAGCGTCGACGACATCGCCCGTCATCAGATCGACAACGCCGATGCTTTTGCACGCGCATGGCAACGGGCGACGATTATGCTGGTTGATAGCGGTGGGGATGTCGCCGTCAGCCTTGCGCCGAACATCACCATGCCCCTGCTGATGCTTCTCGGCGAGCGCGACACGCTCAATCCAGCGCGCAACGCCCAGCATTTCCTCGCGGCTGGCGTGCTGAACGGGCGTGTGATTGTTCTCGATGCCGCACACCCCGTTCACGACGATCAGCCCGATGCTTTCCGCCAGTTGTATCGGGCGCACTTGCGCGCATCAGACTGAGCGCGTGAGACCGCCATCGACGCGGATATTCTGCCCAGTGATGTAAGCGGCATCATCCGAGAGCAAGAACGCAGTCGTCTTGGCGATTTCCTCGGTTGTGCCGTAACGCCCAAGCGGAATCTGTGCTGTGCGTGCGTCATCTTCAGGAAAAGTGTCGATGAAGCCCGGCAGGACGTTGTTCATGCGGATGCCCGCCGGCGCGTGTTGATCGGCATAGAGCTTGGTGAAGGATGCCAGCGCCGCCCGCAGGGATGCCGAGACCGGAAAGCTATCGCTCGGCTCGAAGGCGGCAAAGGTCGAGATATTGACCAGCGCACCCCCGCCTTGCTCGCGCATGATCGGCGTGACGAGGCGCGCTATACGTACCACGTTCAACAGCACCATATCCATCCCGCGATGCCAGTCCTCATCGCTGATGGCGAGTAAATCGCCTTTCGGCGGGTGACCGGTGTTGTTGACGACCGCATCAATACGCCCGTAGGTCTCCAGTGTCGTCGTCACCAAGCGTTCTAAATCGGCACGGTCGAGAACCGAACCGGTGACAGCGATGCCATTGAGCGATTGTGCCAGCGCGGTCGCCGCGCCCGATGTAGACATCAGCGCGACGTGATACCCGCGTCCGGCGAGTTCTTTGGCGATTGCCGCGCCCATACCGCGACTGGCGGCAGTGACGATTGCCACGCGATCAGTTTTACCAATCACGGCGCGAGTATCCCCCGCCGCGACGACCGCCGCCGCTATCGCCGCCAAGTGGGTGATTGCCACCGCCACGGGCGAGCGCACGCTTAGCCTTTTGCACGTCGCTCTCGTGCTTCAGCAAGACGGTCAGCGTATTTTCGAGCGTGGTGCCGTCGATTTCGTCCGCGTTGAGCATCACCAGCGCCTTCGCCCAGTCGAGCGTCTCAGAGACGCTGGGATTCTTCTTCAAATCTAGCCCGCGCAAGCTCTGTACCACTTCTACGGCTTCGCTGGCGAGCTTCTCGCTCATCTCTGGCACGCGCATCCGCACGATGTTCAGTTCGGATTCGTGGTTGGGATAATCGACAAAGAGATACAGACAGCGACGCTTCAACGCTTCGGAGAGTTCGCGCGTGTTGTTACTGGTGAGGAAGACCACCGGACGATGCTTGGCTTCGATCGTGCCTAGCTCGGGCACAGAGACCTGAAAATCACTGAGGATTTCCAGCAAGAAGGCTTCGAACTCTGCGTCGGCGCGGTCGATCTCATCAATCAGCAGGACGACCTGCGTCTCGCTCATCACGGCTTTCAGCAGGGGGCGCTGGAGCAAGAAACGCTCGCTGAAGAACACGTCCTCTTCCTGTCCCAGCCGATCAGCCGCATCCGTCAGCGTATCTGCATCGGAGAGGATTTGGCTCAGCTTATCGCGGAGCAATTGCGTGTAGAGCATCTGCTTGGCATATTCCCATTCGTACAGTGCTTTGCCTTCGTCCAGGCCTTCATAGCATTGCAGACGAATCAGCGACAAGCCGCGCGCGCTGGCATAGGCTTTGGCGAGTTCCGTCTTGCCGACCCCTGCCGGCCCTTCTGCGAGGAGCGGTTTGCCCAATTGTTGCGCTAAGAATACAACTGTCGAAATTTCATCAGTTGAAATATAGTTTTGTTCACTAAGTGATTTGGTCACCTGACCGACATTTTCCAGCATGATTATTAGAGGTACTCCATTCTGGTTGAAACACAGTTCAACGTGTTTGGCGTGTCCCCTTAATAGTAAGCCGTTCTGCAAAATGTAGCAAATGAGAACTCGCTAACTTGTCGCCCACGCGCCGAAACCCCGCATAGGCAAATGACGCGCACTCTGCATAATAGGGAGCATGCGATACATGATAATTGGTGAGGAGTGATAATCTGTGAAGCGTTTATATCGGTTTGTGGGTCTGGGGCTTTTATTGGTGTTAGCGATTCCGATTGTGACCGCCCAGACGACTCTGCTTGATGCGCCCAGCGACACGCGCTATCAACTAGAACGGGTGACATCGGCGAACTTTCCAGTCGGGATGGTGATCGCGCCCGATGGTCGCCTATTTTACAACGAGAAAATCAGCGGCAACGTGCGCGTGATTCTGCCGGATGGCACGCTCCAACCGGAGCCCGTCATCACGCTGGAAACGGACGCACTACAGGAACGGGGGATGCTGGGCATCGCGCTGGATCCTGATTTTGCTGAGAATAGGCGGATGTACGTCGTCCACACGGCGATCGCGACCGCCCGCGATTTCCCCGCGAATCGGCTGGTGCGCTTCGTCGTCGATGCGGATAACCGCGCCCAGGCGGTCGAAGAACTGTGGCGACTGCCGATCGAGACCGGCGCACTGTTGCACAATGGTGGCAACGTGCATTTTGATGACGAGGGCTATCTGTTCTTATCCGTCGGTGATTACGGCAATCCCGCCTATGGTCAAGATCGTGATGCGCCCCAGGGCGCTATTCATCGCTTTCAGGTGACGGATGCCGGCCTCGTGCCAGCTGAGGGCAATCCCTTCGGCGATGATAACAGCCTCTATGCCTATGGCTTACGCAATCCCTTTGATTTTACGTTCGATCCCTACGGCAACCATCTCTTCACGACGGAATCTGGTCCGGCCTGTGATGATGAGATCAACATGATCGTTGCTGGCTTCAATTATGGCTGGGGCAGTGGTTACGACTGCGTGGGCGAGGGTGTGATTACGGGCTTGAGTGGCATTTACGCGCCGCCTCTGCTCTCGTATACGCCGACCATCGCCCCCACCGGCATCGTCGTCTACGATGGTGCGCTCTTCCCCCAGTGGCAGGGTGATCTGTTCTTCTGCGATTGGAACACGGGAGTCCTGCGGCGTGTCGTGCTCAGTGACGATCGCACCCGCGCCGAGGCTGTCCACGAGATTGATCTGGGCGACGTACAGTGTCGCGTTGATCTGGCGATTGGCAACGACGGAAGCCTATACTTCGGCACAGTCAGTCAGGGGGATGGCGCAATCTGGCGCATCACCACCCCGACCGACTAGCATCACGGTCGCGCCCAGTCGTTGATCGTCGCGAGTACCTGTGGCAAGCTGGTCTGGGTTGCCTCTGATGCAAATGCCGCCGTGAAGAATCCGTGTCGCCCATCAGCAACGCGGATCAGTTCGGTGGGCACATCTGCTGTACGTGCCACATCGGTGAAGTATTCGGCTTCGCTGATGGGGATGATGATGTCATCCTCACCGTGGATCAGCAGGAAGGGCGGGTCGGTCGCGTCGAGCCATGCGAGCGGAGTCGCCTCATACCAGCTATCGCGTGTGTGCTGGGGGGTCAGCACCGTTTCTATCTCTACGTCAAAATAGGTCGCGACCATGCGCTTGGCAGGGAAACAATCACAGGTCGATAGATCCGCTGGCATGTAATACGCCACAACGCCTAACGGGTCGTATGTCTCCGGCAGGGTATCGGGGCAATCGCGCAAGAAACGCGCCGGTTCATCGATTGTGCCGAGCATTGCCGCCGCGTTCGCCCCCGCTGATTCGCCCAGCAGAATCACCCGCGTCGGGTCGAGATTGTAATCGGCGGCGTGCGTCAGCGTCCATGCCAGCGCACAGAACGAGTCTTCGATTTGGGCGGGGTAGGTGTAATCGGGCGCAAGCCGATAATTCGACGCGACCACGCCGTAGCCTTGCTCAGCGAAGTAGCGTGCGCCGTCTTCCATCACCGCTTTACTGCCGAAGATGAACCCGCCCCCGTGAAGCATGAAGATAATCGGCACGGGTTCGGTGATTGTCTCAGGCAGGTAGATGTCGAGCGTGTGGCGCAGGTCGCCATCGTCGATATACGGGATGTCGCGCGTGTTTATCAAGCTATCCACTGAGCTTGAGATAGACACAGCGAGCGCGAGCGTTAACAAAGTGATGATGTGCATCCAACGGTTGAACATGGCGAAAATCCTCGTGCTTGTGGTCATGATGATTTGACGAAGTAGACACACTGTAAAAAAAGTAGATTTGAATCAGATGAATCATACGCAGATAAGGGCTAAGAATATGCGCTGACGCTGGCTGAGGATTTACCTAGTCTGCCCTATGCGCTCTTTGGTGCATGCTTTACAATGCGGCGCGTGTGTAAGGGATATAACAGGAGTAAGTTGGATGAGCAATCACAAACGTCTTGTCACTACCGGGCCGATTGACGTGCGCCCTGAAGTTCTCGCCGCGCAAAACCAACCCATGATCGGACATCGTGGCGATGCTTTTGAAAAATTATTTGCCAGTGTTGAAGATAAATTGAAACAAACCTTTTTTACAGATTCGCGCGTTTATGTCGTCGCGTCGTCGGGCACGGGCTTCTGGGAAGCGGCATCGCGCAATGCCATCCGCGATGATCGCAAGGTCTTACATCTCGTCAGCGGTGCATTTAGCGAACGCTGGGCGAAGATCAGCGAAGCCAACGGCAAACAAATCGACGTGCTAGAGTTGGAGTGGGGGCAAGCCTTCACGCCGGAGATGGTCGCTGACCAGATGAAGAAATCCAGCTATGATGCTGTCTGCGTCGTCCACAACGAGACCAGCACCGGACTCACCAATCCGATCAAAGCGATTGGCGAAGTCGTGCGCCAGTACGACGACACGCTCTACATGGTCGATACCGTCAGTGGTATCTATGGCACCGAAATTCGCGTTGATGACTGGGGAATCGACTTCGCGTTGACCAGTAGCCAGAAGTCGCTGGCATTGCCGCCGGGTGTAGCCTTCGCCGCCGTCAGCGATCGCGTGCTGGAACGGGCACAGCAAATCCCGCATCGCGGCTACTACTTCGATCTCTTGCAGATGGAAAAATACATCAAGAAGCACAACACGCCCTCAACACCGCCGGTCTCGCTCTTATACGCCGCCGATAAGCAACTGGGCGATATTCTGGATGAAGGGATGGCGAATCGTTGGGCGCGCCATGAGCAGATGCGCGCGATGACCGCCACATGGATCGAGTCGCACGATTTCGGTTTCTTCGCGCAGGAGGGCTACCGCAGTGCGACCGTGACCTGTGTCGATAACACCCGCGAGATGGACGTGTTCGCGATGGCAGATTTCATGTCGGAGCGCGGCTTCACGATGGATAAAGGCTACGGCAAGATCAAAGGCAAGACCTTCCGCATCGGTCACATGGGCGATATGCAACCGAACGTGCTGGAAGAAGTACTCGCCGGCATTGACGCTTTCCTCGGCGTATAACAGAAAGCCAGTGCTGACGCGCTCTGTCTTGGCGCATGGGGTAATCCTGCTATGATAGGTGATGATAATCGCTATCTAGGAGCAAAGCACCCATGCGCGTGACCATCGCCTTAGCACAACTTTACCCCAAACTCGCTGATCTTGAGCATAATCTGACGGCGCATCTCGATTGGATCGAACGCGCCCGCGAGCAAGGGGCGGATCTGGTCGTCTTTCCAGAATTATCGCTGACGGGTTATCAGGTGCAGGATTTAGTGCGCGAAGTCGCCATCCGTGCCACGCCCGATGACCCGATTTTCGGTCGTCTGCTAGCCGCTAGCGAGACGATCGACATCATGGTGGGCTTCGTCCACGAAGATAACCGCAATCGCTTCTACATCGCCGCGGCGTATCTCTCGCAAGGCGCTGTCGTCCACGTTCACCACAAGCTCTATCTCCCCACGTATGCCATGTTCGATGAGTCGCGTTACTTCGCACAGGGCAATCAAGTACGCGCCTTCGATACGCGCTGGGGGCGCATCGGCATGTTGATCTGTGAAGACTTCTGGCATGTGTCGCCGGTGTATCTGCTGTGGATGGACGGTGCCGACCTGTTCTTATTCCACAGTGCTAGCCCTGGACGCGGATTAGATACGGGCGATCGCTTGCAGGGGTCGCGCTGGGTTGAACTGGTGAATCAAGCCTATGGGAGCATGTTCACCAGTTACATCGCGCATTGCAATCGCGTCGGCTATGAAGATGGCAAGGTGTTCTGGGGCGGGTCATCGTTGGTCGATCCTGATGGCGAGTTCATCGTCAACGCCGCGCACTTCGACGAAACGCTGACGATACAGACGATCGACCTCAATCAGTTGCATCGCACGCGCGCACGCCTGCCACTCCTGCGCGATGAGCGTCCCGGCTTGGTGCGGCGCGAGTTGACGCGCATCTTACAGGAGCAACTGATACACGAATCGTCGTCCTGAGCGCGGGTATCCGGTTTGTGCATCGGTGGGCTTTTCGCTATGCTTAATGCGTGGCGGACGGTGGGCGCGGGCCGGCAAGCCCTCCCGCCAGATTCGGCGATCACCTGTTGGTCAATTGCTGAATGCCCGATATAATACATAACGTCAGATCAACGTAAACACGACGAGAACTTAACGAGGGTCAGTGAGATGAGCAATGAAAGCGGTGGCTTTCGTCGCCGGATGTGGCATGGCTCGAACGGGACGGACATCCCCCTGCCGCCGCGCAGCAACGAAGATAACGCATTTGTCGATACGCGCTCGTGGCAACCCTCGTTGAATACCGCGGGGCAACCCCTGCTGTGGTTCATCGTCGCGCAACCGATCGACCAGCGCGGGAGCGTCCTGCCGATTGCGCCCAATACCATTGTCGGGCGGCGTGGCGATATCCGCTGGCATGACCCGCGGATGTCGCGCCAGCACGCCCACATCCGTCTGATGCGACACCCGGATGACCCCAAGCGACAAGTTTATGCGATTGAACCGCTCAACGATCGCAACGGCACATTTATCAACGGGCATGAGATCACGACGCTGACCATGCTACTTGAAAATGATGAAATCGCGATGGGCGATACGCTCTTCGTAGTAAAGGTACTCGAATGACACTGCTTAAACTCACCCCGGCTATGGGGACACATCGCGGGATGCGCCGCAAGCGCAATGAAGATGCCGTTGGCTATCAATATCCAGATGATCCGTCAACACTCGACCAATACGGCGCATTGTTCATCGTCGCCGATGGGGTCGGTGGCTTGCCTGATGGCGATAAAGCGAGTTCGCTGGCGGTCGATAGTTTGATCGAACATTATTACGCGGGCGATGCCGATCAGGACGCGGAGACACGGCTCGCGCTCGCGATTCAACAGGTGAATGATGCCATCTTCAAACAACTGAAGAAGCAAGGCGCGACGACGATTATCGCGGTCGTCATCACAGGCGAGACCTTGATCGCCGGTGCTGTTGGCGATAGTCTGGTGTTCCGTGTGCGTGAGGACAATATCACCCAGTTGAACATCGAAGATGTGTTGCACGATGAGCAGAGCGTCGATGATGGCGCGCTGACGAAAGCCATCGGCTATCGCGAAGAAGTCGATGTACAGACAATCAGCGGCACTGTCGCGACAGGCGACAAAATTTTGATGTGTAGTGATGGTTTGACGCGCTACTTACAGCCCGATCAAATCGCACGACTCGCCAATTTCCGCGATCCACGCGACGGCGTGCGGCGCATGATTAACGAAGCCAACAATCAGGGCGGTGCGGATAACATCAGTGCGATTTTGATCGACATCGGCGCGGTGGTCGATGCTGTCGCGCTGAAAGATCATATTGCGCGGCTGGTCGTGCCGGTCTCGATCGATGCTCAGCCGATCTTCACGCCGGATGTCCCCAGCAAACCACAGACACAAATCCCAATGGGGCGACCCGAACCCGCCGTGCCTGATGTGCCGATCACGACACCGGCACCCTCTGCCAAACGTCCGACTGCTGTGCAATCGAAGCCCCATACAGAACCGAAGCCGCCCCCGCGCCTGCGCGAGCACATGCAACCACCACCGCCGACAGAGGGCAATCGCCTGCTGTTCATCGGCGGCGGGATTGTGCTGGCATTGGGAGCGTTGGTGCTGGCATTCGCGTTCGGGAGCGTGCTATCGAGCAATAATGACGACCTGATACAAGCCGATACCGCCGTACCCGCGACTGCCGTACAGACCAGCGCGCCGACCGCCGCCGACGTGAGCGCGCCAACCCCAGCTACACCCGCCACCTCAGAAATTGCGGTCGGGCGGCGCATCACACTCGCTGATAGCCATGTGACGCTCGTGCGCGTCGGCGATGACGTGGCATCGTTCGTCGCGGCGGCAGATACGCCCTATGTTGTAGACCAAATTACCGAATACGAAGGACAGCTATGGTATCGCTTGCTGTTAGAAGAAACCGAGGACACCGGGTGGATTGCGGAAGCCGATTTGCCCGCCTATCAGGTCTTGCAAGAGGACTGATCGCGCTGATGGTGCTGGTGATCGCCAGTGCGTTCAGCATCACATCCGCCCAAATTAGCAGTACACGCGTCGAACTGGCGACGGTCACAGCGGATGACATCGCACTCTTTCATGTGCGCGTCCTGCGCGGGCAGACCATCGAGACGGCGACCCTGACGCAGGGCGCGCAGACACTTGATGTCACGCCTGATCCAGTGCAGATGCCCATCACCCAATGGATTGTCCTCGACGCTAGTTCCGAGATGGTCAATTTAGAGGCGAGCGTGCAGGCGGCACTCCAACGCTTCATCCGCAATAATGACAACCGCACCGGCGTGATCATCTACATGACTGATGAGACGATTCTCGCCCCGACGGATCGCATCGCACAGGTGGAGAACTTCATCGCGGATTATACCGCCACATCCGGTCAGCCCGGTTGCTTGACCGATGCCCTCAGCGAGTTGAATACTTTTGAGCGCGACCTCGATCGGTCGTGGCGCGTGATGGTCGTCACGGCGGGTGACTTCTCGCGCGTGACCAGTTGTGATGTGCAAGACATCCCACCCTTGCCCGCGCCGATTGATATTATCGCCGCGACTGATGATCTCGCAACTGAGCTAGAGAACATCGAAGCCGCGAGCGGTGGTGACATTTTTCCGGCGAATTTACGCACGATTGACGCGCGCGTCAGCGAAGTGCGTACGCAATGGGGGCAACCGACCTATGCCTTGCGCGTGCCGCTCCCCGCTGATTGGGATACTGACGCACCGGCTGATTTAACTGTCGTGCTGGAAAATGGCACTGAGGAGACGACGACCGTCGCCTTTGCTGATTATAACGTGCCTGCGCCGCCTGAACCGACCGCCCAACCGACGGAAATCGTGCTGGCGACGGTCGCCCCGCGCAATACTGATACCCCCGCGCCGACTGCCACCGAAGCCGCTGTCAGCGGCCTACCGCCGGCTGATACTGACGATGGCACAAGCCCGTCCGATGATGGCGGCGATAACATCGCGCTCTTGCTAATTTTGGGCGCTTTGCTGTTCATCGTGGGGGCGGTGGCTTTCGCGCTCGGTCTCGCCCGTATGGGACGCAACCCCGCCCTGACATCGACCCAGACCAGCGCCAATTTTTACGACACGTTAGAAGATGACGACGTTGAAAATAACGTCGCCGCGACCCGCATCCGCGAGCGTAACATCATCGGCAACGATGACGACGACATCGGCGTGACGCAAATCTCTGACCAGCAAGAGACCACCGGCAGTACCACTGCTAACGTCGAAGATACGGCGGCGGTCGATTATGATGCCGAAGACGACCTGATTATCACGCAAGTGCTGACTGATGACCGCTTCCAGAAGATGATGCAACAATCGCGCGATGAAGATGAAGTCGTCGCGTGGTTGCGCTTAGAGGGGGCGGCGAGTGGTGATTATGAACTGACAACGCGTGGGGTCATGATCGGGCGCAGTCAGGAGTGTGATATACAGATCAAGGGCGATTCCGCCATCTCGCGCAAGCACGCCCGCCTCGATGTTGGCGATAACGGCGACGTGACCGTTAGCCGCCTCAGCGGTGTGAATCCGGTGGTTGTCGGCGGCGTGCAGATTGGCAATCGCCATCCGTTGAATCCGAATGATGTGATTCATCTGTCCGATATGACGCGCCTGATCTTCATCGCGCGCCAAGATGATGACTTTGACGACGAACAAACTTTGATTTAAGCAACGGCGGTGACTCTCCCCATGTTACGATTGCGTGTGCTACTCGTGTTCTTGCTGGCGGTCTGTATGACGCGCCTCAGCAATGCTCAGACAATCGACTTCACGATTGATTATGGCGAAACCCAGAGCGCCATTTTCGACGGGGATGGATTCTCGCAAATCTGGATTTTCTCCGGCGATGCTGGCGACATTCTCACGATTCGGGCGTATCGCATCGCGGGGCAGTTCACGCCGCGTATTCGCCTGCTGGATGCCTTCGGCGATGTACTCGCCGAGAGCGACGGCACCGCTTTTAGCGATTACGATGAACTGGTGTTCCGCGCCGGCTTGCCAGAAAGCGATTTCGGCGCGACGGACATCCCGTTTCAGATTGAAATTAGCGGGATCGATATCACCAGCAATCAACGCGATAACCCCGCCGAGTATAGCATCACGCTGGATAAGACGGGCGAACGTCGCACCACCCGCGACGAAGGCTTAACGCCCCTGCCACAGATTGACCCCGACCTGCCGCCGACCCTGCAAAGCGGCAACGCGACGCGCATCAATCTGGGCTTCGATGTCTACGGCGCAACGCCCGATGTCGTGCAAGCCAACACGTCGAACGTGCCGGTGCGCTGGCTCGTGCAGACCGCGCGCTGGCAACTCGCGGTCAATAACGCGATTCCCGTCTTGCGCGGGGTGGTCTCGGCGACCTTCTTAGGCAGTGGTATCGGCTTGACTGTCAACAACGAGACTCTGCTCGATCGTGATACGCCAGCGACCTTTTTCGCCAACGAAGATTTCATGGTGGCGTATGATAGCAATCGGCGCATCTACACGCTGACGATGGCGAGCGGACAGACGATTATCACCGATTTCTTCCAGTTGATTGATTTACAGGTCATCGACGGGACAGTCATCGCGCGTGTGCAGACCGAACAGGGTGTGCGCCGCTTCTTCTTCACTGGCGATCTGGTTGATATTCGTCGGCTAGCTGGCGGCGAGGGCAACGAAGAAGCGATCGTGCGGATTAATCTGGAGGACGATCAGAGCATCGTCACCGATTTTGAAGGCTACGACACGCTGGCGTATATTGATGGGCAACTGCGCGCGCTCTATGGCGACGATGCACGCTTCATCACTGAGCAAGTGCGGCTCGATCTACGGCAGGATAACAACGATCGTGATCTGCACGAAATCGTATTCCTCGCGCCGACTGCCGACGGCGACACGCAGAGCGTCGAGATGCTGATTGATTGGTCGCAGATGGGCGATGTGCGCGTGACCGGACAGGATGTGCTGGTTGATCCCATCGACAGTCGCGCCCTGTTCGAGCCGATTCGTAACCTGCGCGAAATCGTGATCGACGAAGGCGGGGTACGCTTCGCTCGTCTCGATGGCACGTATCGCACGTCCCTGCCGGATGGCACGACGATCGACACGCCGGCACAACTGCCGGATAACGCCGACCTCCTGCCGCATCAAGCTGGCTTTCGTCCGCGCAATTACAACAATCTCGGCGCGGATATTCTCGCGCTGTGCGATTGTGTCACCGATTTTATCGAGAACCAGCCGATTAATCCCGCCAATGGCAACTTCTTCTACAGCGTGACCGATTTTGATATTCCCAGCCACACGCTCAACCTAAACCTGACGCGCTACTACAACAGTCAGGCGATCGACCTCACACCGCGCTATATGCTCGATTCGCCGGCGGGCTATCCGGTCGGGCAGATGAGCGACGGCTGGCGACATAGCTACCAATACGAACTCGATATTCGCGGTGCGCCAACGGGACGGGTGCGCTTGATTATGCCCGATAGCACGCAACATCTCTTCTTTCCCGTGGCGAACGCGCCGAATACGTGGCGCTCGCGCACCTTAATCACATGGGTGCTGACGCAAACCGACACGATCGGGACGTGGCAAGCTGTCGCGGCGGATGGCACGCGCTACTATTTCGATCGCGCCGGACGCATCGAGCGCATCAGCAACGCACCCGATCGCTCGATTACCATCTCGCCCCTGCCCGCCGGCTATGACATCCTCGATAACGGCGGCGCGTTCGTGATCGACCCCTACGGTCGTCGCCTCGAATTGTACACGGGCGCTAGCGGCAATATCGAAATTGTCCGCGACCCCTCAGCGCGACAGATCACCTATACGTATAACGACGCGGGGCAACTGACCAACGTCGAGTATCTCTCGTCGCTGGCGACAGCGCGCTACACGTATAACGAGACGGGCGCACTCGCCCGTTACGACGATGCGCGCAGTCCTTACGTACAGGTTGCTCAGCTGGAATACGACGCGTCGCGCCGCATCACGCGCTATACCGAAAACCCCGATGGCTTGCTCAGTCGTGAGGCGCGCTATAGCTATGACCGCACCGACGACGGGCGCACGACGACCCGCACCCGCGTCGTCAGTGGCGAGCAACGGCGCGTCACATGGACGTATAACGACCTTTATCAACTGGTTGGGCGCACGACCCCGCGTGACGATCACGATTACGAATTCACGTATGATGTCAACAGCGGTACGCTCACATCATATCGGATGCCGACGCTCGTCCGCTATCGCACGACCTTTGACGGGCGCGGTAATCTGACGCGCTTTGAAGACCCGTTCTTCATCGGTGAGGGCGCGTATAACTTCACCTATGAACAGCGTAACGGGCAATCCCTGCTGACGCGCATCACCTACCCCAATGGCGGCGAAGACGTGTTCACATGGAGCGCGGGCGACGACCCGCAGTTGATCGCGCATCAGCAGTTGGTCTCCATCGGGCTAGAGCGCGTCACCCGTACCACACGCTTTGAATACGACGACTTCGGGCGTTTGGTGATGCGCGTCGCCCCCAACAAGGTCGCGACGATTTATCAGTACGATGCTTTCGGCTATGTCTCGACTGTGTGGGCGGGCGTGCGCTTGCAAGCGGACGAAACCCGCGCCGACATCACCGACAGTAGCCGCGCTCTGCGCGTGTTGCGCTACGATTACGATTTGATCGGGCAGATACGGGCGATCACGGATGGGCGCGGTCAGACGTATACCCTCAGCTGGGATAGTAGCTTCGGCAAGTTGCGACAGGTGACCTTGCCCAACGGCGTGGCGACGACCTATAGCTACGATGAACGCGGGCGCGTGACGCTGGTCAATGATCGCGGGCAAGAGACGCAATACACCTATGACGGACTGGACAACATCAGCGGCAAGATCGACTCGGCAGGTGTGATCCTGACCTTCGCTTACGACGAAGCCGGTAACCTGCTCCAGATTGTTGATGATCTACAGCGCACGACGAGCTTTCGCTATGATGAACTCGATAATCCAGTCGAGCGGGTCTCGCCGGCGGGCTTTGTGACGCGCTTCGAGACGATCACCGAGCAGGATTTCGTCATCCGGCGCGAGATCGACCCGCAGGGGCGGGTTTTCACACGGCGCTATGACGTGCTGGGGCGTTTGCGCCGCTACACGCTGAGCGATGGCGAATTTCAGCAGGAATTCCGCATCAATTACAACTCCGTCAACCGCCCGACCGAGATCATCGAAGCGCAGAGCGGGCGCACCCTGACGATCGAATATGACTTGATCGGGCAGGTGCGCGCGGTCGATGTGGCCGGGGCGCGCACGACCTTCGCCTACGACGGCGCGGGGCAACTGATCCAAGTCACCAGCCCCGCCGAGCGCGTGACATCATACGCGTATGATGCGCTGGGTAATATTGTCACCGTTACCCTGCCCGATGAGTCGCAGTTGACGTATGATTACGACGAGAACAGTAACTTGCTATCCGCGAGCGATGATGCTGGCTTAGTGACGAATTACGTCTATAACGCCATCAATCAACTGGTCAGCGTCGAAGACTCCGGCGGGATCACCGAGACCTACGATTATGACGAGCGCGGTAACCTGACGACGATCATCAACCCCAACAGCATCAGCCGCAACTTTGAATACGACGTGCTCGATCGACTGGTGGCGGCAACCGACGGACGCGGACAGACCACCAATTACCAGTACGATGAACTCGGGCGTTTGTTCAACATCCAGCAACCGGGCGTGCGTAGCACGCGCCTGACCTACGATGCTGAGGATAACATCATCGCGGTGACTGAACGCCCGCGCGAACAGCGCACGCTCTACAGCTATGACGCGCTCGGACGTATCAGTAGCATCACCGACCCGCTCGGACATACCACATCCTACAGTTACAATCCGGTTGGGCGTATCTCGCGTGTGATCGACGCGCTGGGTAACGAAGTGCTGTACCAGTGGCGACCGGGCGTGCAAACCCTGACGCGCTACACCGACCAGGCCGGACGCTCTTACGACTTCAACACTGATGCGCTAGGGCGCGTGAGCTTGATTCGCGATCGCATCACCGAGCAGAACGTCGCGCTCAACACGCAGTTCACGTATGATGCCGATGGCTACGTACAGGGCATCCAGATTGGCACGGACTCGGCGCGGACGAGCGGCGTGAACGATACTTTCTATCAATATGCGTATACTGCCGATGGTGCAATTGTGCGCTATACCGACCCCAGCGAAGGCGACTGGCTGATCGAATACGACGGTTCCGGCAACGTGATGCGTGTCACCAATCCGCTCGGTGTGCCGACGGCTTACGTGCGCGATGCGAGCGGGCGCATCACGGCGGTCATCAAGCAGGT
>DAOTTV010000112.1:0-10649 GCA_034437755.1 Anaerolineae bacterium
CGTAAGGCCCCGGTAATGGCGCCAGACGGATAGGGGATGCTTGTCGTCGAGCAGTCCTTGAACCACTTCTACCGAAACGGCCTCGTCGTAACCCTCGGCCAGCTCACGTACTGCATTGTCGGCAGCCTGAATATCTTCGGCATCCTCGGCTTCGGGAAACCTAGACCAACGGAACAGAAAGTCGGTCTAAGCAAAGTTACAATGTTCAATTAAATTTGGCTCTTTGGGATGTCGCGTGGTTTTTGTTGCAGGGGCGTTGCCCCCACATCCCCACAAGGAACTCTCGTTCCTTGACCTTGTTCATTTTGAACGCTATGCGTTCAAAAAAGCAAAAGTTTTTGGCGTTCCCTTTTTTCAAAAAGGGGACAAAAAGAGCTTGACCACGCAAGATACGAAAGCCCCATTTTTGTTTGTTGAATGGTAACTACTCAGGGGCGTTGCCCCCGAACCCCTACAAGCTGCAAAAGCTCGACCAAAACTTTTGTGGTCGTGTATTAGTACTATCTGCCCGCTTAACGTTCAAACATTGTTGTTATATCGTATAAATATTGAAATATCAGTTGCAAAATACGGTTAGTTATACTACATTACATATATTATGAATCAAGTTTTAGGGTGTTGTATATGCCTGTATCAGCTTATTGGTTAAATGATGAACAAACGATTGTGCAATACGACTTTGAAGGTCGTTGGACGTGGGACGAGTTCTATCCAGAGTATCAGAAGGCGCTGAAGATGGAACGATCGGTCACGCATCGCGTCGATGTCTTGATGGATTTCCGTCGGAGCAAATCCGTCCCGCCGAGCGCACTCACCCACATGCGTAAGATCACCGATAACCAACCGGATAACATCGGCTTGTCGGTCTTCGTGACGACCAATCCGTTTTTCAACGTCATGTATACCGCCGGCGTGCGCTTTTATCCTAAGATGCAAGATTATTTCGTGATTGTCGAGACAATAGAAGAAGCCTACGAAATCATCCAAGCGGCCCGCAAACAAGTCTCATAAATGAGCTACTCAGCAGTTTTGAGGCTTTCGTATCTTGTGGGTAGACCTACAGGATAGCGTGGACGGTATGTCAGCCTTCACCCTAAATTCCGCTTCGTTAAGGCGATACCTTATCCCCATCACAAGGTAAGTCCACATTGGGCGAGAGCATCGCCTCTCGTCTTTTTGATTCCGGACTACCCTCACCCTAAATCCCTCTGCCGACCGCCACGACGGAGCTAGGAGCGGGACTTATCCAACATCCTATCTCGAAAAAAAACCGTATCCCTGCCATAATGAAAGCCATTCACGACGATGCACAGGTGGCTTTCAGTAATCCAGCGCATTGCCCCATAACCCGAAGCAATCCGAGCAGAGAAAGGAACGCCATGTCCGACCACTATGAAGACAGCCAACTCTATAAGATTAGGCATAGCCTCGCCCATGTGATGGCACAGGCTGTGCTGGAGAAATACCCCGATGCGAAGATCGCCATCGGCCCGCCGATTGAAGACGGCTTTTATTACGATTTTGACCTGCCCGACGACTTCGGCGAAGATGACCTGAAAGCGATCGAAAAACGCATGAAGAAGATCGTCAGTCAGGGGCATGACTTCACCATGCGCGAGATTACGCCGCAAGAAGGGCGTGAGCTATTCGCCGACCAGCCTTACAAACTAGAACTGATCGATGATCTGGTCAGCGGGCGCGTGGACGACAACGGCGAACCAATCGCTGAACCGGCGGACACGCTGACGGTCTACACGCAGGATAGCTTCACCGATTTGTGTCGCGGGCCACACGTCGCCAACACCAAAGAGATCGACCCCAAAGCGTTTAACATCCGCTTTCGCAAGCCTGCCGGCGCGTATTGGCGCGGCAACGAGAACAACATCCAGCTGACGCGCATCTACGGCACCGCATGGGAATCGTCGGACGAGCTGACAGAGTACCTGCACAATCTGGAAGAGGCGCGCAAGCGCGATCACCGTGAACTGGGGCAAAAGCTCGATCTGTTCACGATTAGCCCGCTGGTGGGGCGGGGCTTGCCGCTGTGGTTGCCTAACGGGGCGATCCTGCGCGATACGCTTGAACGCTGGTTGCGCGATCAATTGCTAGCAAGTGGCTATGAGCCGGTCGTCACGCCGCACATCGGCAACGTTGACCTGTACAAGACCAGCGGACATTATCCCTTCTACAGCGATAGTCAGTACGCGCCGATCGAAGTCGATGACGAGATGTACATGCTCAAGCCGATGAACTGCCCGCACCACGTCATGATGTACAAGAGCGAACCGCGCAGTTATCGCGATCTACCGGTGCGCTTTGCCGAGTTCGGCACGGTCTACCGTTACGAAAAAAGCGGACAGCTACACGGCTTAACGCGGGTGCGCGGCTTCACACAGGATGACGCCCATCTCTTCGTGCGCGAAGATCAACTGCTGACGGAATACATCGAGACCGTGCGCTTTGCCGAGCGCGTGCTGGGCAAACTGGGCTTGACTGACTACCGCGCCCGCGTTGGCATCCGCGACCCGGAGAGCGATAAATACGTCGGCGATGACGACAAATGGGAGACCGCCACCCAGGCGATCATCACCGCCTGCGACGAAATCGGCATCGATTACACCGTCGAAACGGGCGAAGCCGCCTTCTATGGCCCCAAGCTCGATCTCGTCGTGCGCGACGCGCTCAAACGCGAGTGGCAACTGGGGACGGTGCAAGTCGATTATAACCTGCCCGAACGCTTTGAACTGGAATACACGTCCAGCGATAACACCGCCGAACGTCCGGTCATGATTCACCGCGCCCTCTTCGGCAGTATGGAGCGTTTCATCGGCATCTTGATCGAACACTTCGGCGGCGCGTTCCCGGTGTGGCTCGCGCCCGTACAAGCCGTCATCATCCCGATTGGCGATGCCCACCACGACTACGCCCGTTCGATCCAGCGTCAGTTATCAGCCGCTGGCATCCGCGCCAAAGCCGACACGCGCGACAAACACATGCGGAGCAAGATCAAAGAGCATCGCAAGAAGATGATTCCCTATCTGCTGGTGGTTGGCGATCGTGATATGGAAAACGAAGAAGTCAGCGTGCGCCTGCGAACCGATGAAGAGAAGGGCAGTCTGTCGATCACGGCTTTCCGCGAGATGGTGATCGATCTCATCCAGAGCAACAGCCTCGATCTCTTCCCACAGACGGCAGGCGACTGAGGCGATTGACCGTATGGGGCGCACGCCACAACGCGCCTCATGCGTGATCGCCGAACTGCTTGTTTTCAGACGATGCGATATGGTGTTTAATAGAGATAGGCGAGCAAGCGAGAGAGTAGCAAACCTGCGATGAAATATGATGTTCTCCTCACCGATAGTGGCACCGACCGCCTCTCAACCGCGTTGATGGTCATGAATACCATCCAACAGCTGATCCCCTTGCCCATTCGCAATCTCAACGATGTGCGCGATTGGCTATCGCATCTGCCGATTCTGCTACGGCGTGGCATCGCCGGCGACGAAGCCCGCGACTTGCAACTGCGCTACGAGCAAGCCGGCTCAGCCGTAGCGGTGATTCCGTCACAATTGTTCTTCCCTAAAAACAATCCCGACATCAGCGACTGGCGTAACGAACACTTCTCCGAGCATTTGACCGCGCTCCACGAACACGTCCTGACGGACTGGGCGCAATCAGCGGCGGTCAAAGAGGGCTATCGCTTCAGCTTCTTCCCGTCCTACGGCAGTGACATCACGATGCGTATCTGGGCGCGGGACGATCAGATTTTCGCACGGGTGCGGCGCGGGATGGGCAACATCGGCCCCCTGCCCGGTCCGCCGGAAGCCGACATCACATGGTCGCCAACATATGCCGACTGGCACAGCTTGTGTCAGGCGATGGCGACGCATCACTTCTGGGAGCGCGAGACATGGAACACTGTCCCCGATGGCTATAACATCGTCGATAGCATCCACTGGGTAACGGAAGGCTGGCGACAGAATCAATATCATGTGCTGGTCGATGAAAGCCCGACCGAAGGCGCGGCGCACGAAGTCGGCACCATGCTCTGGGGCTTACTGCCGGACGAGTTCACATACCCCGATGTCGATCGCTAAAACGCCTGAGCGCCCCCCCGCATCGCCTGCATTTGGCATTTCCCTAAATTCCGCTACAATGAACGCTGTATTTATCAGTCCTGCGCTAACGGAAGCAGATATACACATAGGGATACCGCCATGCAAAAGTGGGAATATATGTTAATCACGCTCGTTCGGTCTTATGGGATGAATTATCGAGCCAACGGCACTAAGATGAACGACTGGAAAGACCTGCCTCTGCACGAAGTGTTTAACAAAGTCGGGCGTGCTGGTTTTGAGTTCGTCGCCTTCGATGGCGATAGTTATATGTTCAAGCGACCGATACGAAGCAGCAACGGGGGGCTTGAGACCTGAGACGAGCGGCGGATGACTGCCATCCGCCGCTCGTCTCGCTAGCGCGCACGTCCTCAAGCGCGTACCATCTGCGACGGGGTGCGTGCCTCGGCGCGTTCGCTCAATTTATCGATCAAACTGCTGAAAATCGGCCCGTGAACGGGGTAGAGCGCATACCAGTAGAGCAAGCCAAACAAGCCCTTAGGCGCGAAGAACGCCGTCTGCACGAAGCGTGTGCGCCCGTCTTTATCCGGCTCGACCTTGAACTGCAACCACGCCAGCCCCGGCACTTTCATCTCAGCCCGCAAGCGCAACAAACGCCCCTCCTCGATGGCTTCCACCCGCCAGAAGTCCAGCGCCTCGCCCGCGCGTAATTCGTCGGGATGCCTGCGCCCGCGCCGGAAGCCGACCCCGCCGATCATTTTGTCCATCCATGCGCGTAACTTCCACGCCCAGTTATACGTCATCCACCCGCGCTCGCCACCGATGCCGATGAAGGTCTCGTAGACGGCTTGCGGTGTCGCATCAACGATGCGCTCGCGTCGCTCGAACAACATGCCCTCGTGACCGGTCAAGAGGACGGGCACAGTATCGCCCTGACTGCTGACCAGCGCATCGCTCCACGCCGTTTCGACTTCGCTGGCATCCAGACGATCCAGCGCCAGCGAGACCGCCGTCTCATAATCGAACAACTCGATATGTGGGAAGAGGTCTTCGGCAAGCGTTGTATCGGCGACAACTTCGTTACGCAAGCCTTCGATCAGCGGGCGCGCGATGTCGTTCGGAATCGGCGTGACGAATTGTATCCACCGCGACGATAAGGTGGGAGTCAGCGCGGGGACGGGGATAATCATGCGACTCAAGCCGCGCACATGGGCGTAGATTTCGACCATCTTGCGGTAGGTCAGCACGTCCGCGCCGCCAATCTCGATGATTTTGCCAGCACTCGCCGGCGTTGAAAGCGCGTCGATCAAGTAGGCGAGCGCGTTACGAATCGCGATCGGGTGGGTGCGCGTGAAAACCCACTGCGGCGAGATCATGATCGGGATACGCTCGGTCAGGTGGCGGATCATCTCGAAGGAGACACTGCCCGACCCCACCAGAACACCGGCGCGGAATTCCGTCACCGGTATGCCCGACTCGCGCAGGGTATCACCCGTCAGCTGGCGCGAGCGCAGATGTTCGGATAAGTCACTATCGGAATCGCCCAGCCCACCCAGATAAATAATGCGCGATACGCCTTGATCGCAGGCCGCAGTGCTGAAGTTGTGGGCGGCGGTCAGGTCGCGCTTGTGGAAGTCGGTGTTGCCACTCATGCTGTGGATCAGATAATACGCCGCCCAGATGTCGGTCATCGCCGCCGGCAAGGTCTCCGGTTTGAGAACATCGCCCGCGATCACTTCGACATCGTTCACCCATTCGCGCCCGATCAGGCGGGTAGCATCGCGCACGAGGACGCGCACTGTATAGCCCCGTTCTAGCAGGCGCGGCACAAGCCGCCCGCCGACGTAACCCGTCGCCCCTGTGACTAAAATTCGCTTTTGTTTGCTCGTGTCCATCGTAACTCCTCAGTCTCATGACTCTAATTCTCTCGCACAGCATATCCGATCCACATAATCACTGCATAAGTGGCGCGCCCGTCCGCTAGCGCTCAACAAAATTTCAGGCGCAATTTATCTCATACTCATGTTACTGCCTATAATTATAATTTATATATAGCTCATCGTGATATAAAAACTATTTGTGCGAACAATCCAAGAGCTGTTACATCAATTTGCACAAGCACATGGGCTATATTGATCTTCCCTAATCATTGACCGTCCCAATCGACATTCGCTAGGAGCTAGACGCATGACTGAAGAAATCCGCCAATTGGTGAACAAGTACAATCAAGCTGTTGAAAAACGCAATCGTATCCTACATGCCGACGACCGCCACACCATCGAATATCAACAGGCAATCGACTACGCTTTTGAAATGGAAAACAGCGCCGCCCACGACCTCGCCTATGCTGTCGCGCAACTGATGCAAGAAGGCGTGCAGTAAGCCCATCATTTAGTAGCATCCTAGCGGAAAATCCTTTACGACGACATCAATTGCACAGCAATATCCCCCACATACCCGCGGGTGTGTATCTTTGTATCCAACCCGCTAAACGCCCCGTTTGTACGATCAATCATCGCCCCGATTCATGTCATATGTCACTTGATGATTCCTACCTGCGACATTACCATGAAAACGTGTTAATACAGCCTACACAGAGGAAGTCAATATTTGACAGGCTTTTAATCCTAGCTTAAAATAAATGTATCGAAATACAATCAGGGGTAAACGCGATGCGCCGGATTATACTTCTCAACTATATAGCACTTACAGATATGTATTGTCTGATGTAACACGCGCCACGAGTAGACTTTTGTCGCGTGTTTTTATTTTGGGGAATCGCCCAATTCTTACTGCAAATTTGATGTAAAAGGGGTACTTTCACGATGGCTACAAGCATGATTAGCAAGATCCAAAAAGCAAAAGAATATGCCGAACAACCGGAACGGGTGACCTTTCACACACTTGTGATTGCCTTCAAGGGCGATAACAACGACTACACCGTCGCGCTCAGCAATGACGGATGGTCATGCAGTTGCCCCGGCTTCCAGAAGTATGGCATCTGCCCGCATATCATGTCGCTGGAAAAAATCTTCAAGCCGATGCTGAAGCGCGCACCTCTGCCTTACGCATCCGGTCAGAACATCGTCAGCGATGTGAAGAAGGCGAAACGCTACAGCGAAGAGACCGACCGCATTACCATCGTGTCCTTCGACGCAACCTTCGAGGGCGACAACAAAAATCACAATATCAGCTACGACAATGGCAACTGGGAAAGCGACTCCAGTTACTTCCGCACTCATGGCATCGGCGCATTCACGATGGCGATGGAACGCATTCTCGGCGATATGGTCGAGCCTGTCCGCACGTCGGATACTACTACACCCGAGGTCGAGTAACGCGCCGTTCATATAGGGTAAAGCCCTTGAGTAGTTACAAAAGGGAACGTAACTACTCAGGTCAATTGATTTACGCCAGCTTCTGCCCTCAAGACAAGCACGGTTGAAGTCCCTCTCCTAGCTACATAGTGGCGGTTGGGAGAGGGATTTAGGGTGAGGGCTGAGTAGTTACAAAAGGGAACAAAAAGAGCTTGACCACGCACGATACGAAAGAACCAGCAGGGGCTACCCGTCGCGGCGTGCCAGTTCGCGCTGGATGGCGTTGCGAAGTACGGTCGGGCTGGCGTTGAACACGCGCTGATCGTTGATAAACCACGTCGGCGTGGCGGCGATGCCCAACTCTTGCCCGCGTGCCAGATCATAACGCACGGTGTTCTGGTGAATATTGCTATCGACGCAGGCACGCAGGGCGGGCATATCTAGCCCGATCTGGGCCGCCATTTCCACAAATTCATCCTGTCGCGTCTGTCCGAGTTCCCCCTGCTCGAAGATCAGCGCGTGCATCTGCCAGTAGGCATCATTGCCTTGATCAAACGCACACTCCGCGACTTCGGCGGCATTCTGTGAATAACTGGAGAAGATGATCGGCATATCACGATAGATGAAGCGCACCTGACCGGGGAACTCGGCGAGAATCGTCTCGACTACGCCAAACTCGTGCCATTGCCTGCACGCTTCACAGCCATACGCGCCGTATTCGATGATCGTCACCGGCGCATCAGGATTGCCCATGATTGGGTCGCGCAGGGCGCGGTCGGTCGCCTGCACGCCTTCGCGCTGGTTAAAGGCGTATAAGCCCGCCACAAAGGCAAGCGCCACCCCGATGACGATGCTGATTGCGATGCGGTTGCGTCGTTTTTGTGCCGCTTGTCGCGCCTGTCGGCGGGTACTCTTTTTCTTAGCCATAAATCCTCTCTATCGATTGTCTATAAATATATACTCATCACGGTAGCCTGCAATCCTTACGAATCTGTTGCCCCTGAGCCGCGATGCTTGAGCTTGCAGTGCAAAATCGCCCATCACCTGTGTGGATTGCCGGACTATGGTTATAATAGGAATAAGGTAACTACTCAGGCAGAGTCTTCTTGTGGGGTTTCACCCCACGCCCCAGTCGGGGATGTCTCCCCTGCACCCCAGTTTTGCCGACCGCAAAGCGTTCGGCGGGTACAGGTTCAAAGGACGATCGTCCTTTGTGGGGGGGCGGGGGCAACGCCCCTGAGTAGTTACGGAATAAGACGCTAAGAGATATTTTATTGAGAGACCGACTGACTTATGACCACCTATACCCCCGTCGCAAGCGATTTGCTCGACCAATTGCGCGCCATCGTCGGCGCTGATAACGTGAGTACCGCACAGGCAGAAATCGACCTACGCGCACACGATCAGGGCTTCCACCCGCCACATTCTGCCGAAGTCATCGTCTGGGTACGAACGCCCCAGCACGTCGCCGATGTGCTGAAGCTAGCGAATGACCAGCACATCCCCGTGACTCCGTGGGGCGTGGGTACATCGCTAGAAGGCAACCCGATCCCCAAGCATGGCGGCATCTTGCTCTCGTTAGAGCGCATGGATCAGATCATCGCCGTGCATCCCGATGATTTTCAGGTGACCGTACAGCCGGGTATCCCACACAAGGATTTGAACGCGCAACTGGCGCAGTATGGCTTGTTCTTCCCGCCGGATCCGGGCGCGAACGCTACCATCGGCGGGATGCTGGCGAATAACGCCGCCGGTATCCGCACGGTGAAATACGGCGCGAGCAAAGATAACGTCCTCGCGCTACAGGTCGCGCTAGCCGACGGTCGCCTGATTCGCACCGGTTCGCGCAGTATCAAGCAATCCGCCGGCTATAACCTGACGCAACTCTTCGTCGGGAGCGAAGGCACGCTGGGCGTGATTACCGAAGCGACGCTCAAACTCGTGCCGGTCGCCATGCACATGAGCGCCATGATCGTCAGCTTCGAGACGGTTGAAGACGCGATCGAAGCCGTCGTCGCCGTGCGCGGCAGTGGGATTGATGTCGCCGCGCTGGAATACATCGACGTGACCAACACGCGCGCGCTCAACCAAGCCGGGGCGACGATCGACCCTTATCCCACGCTCCTGATGGAAGTCCACAGCGCCCATCCCGACTCGATGAGTCATGATATTGCTATCGTGCGCGAGATTTGCGAAGACCTCGACTGCGTTTCATTCCGCGCGACCAGCGACAATACCGAGCGTCATACCCTGTGGGAGGCGCGTCACCAAGCCTATGAGACGCTCGTCCGCAATCATCCCGATCAGAAGATTTTCATCATGGATGTCGCCGTGCCCATCAGCCGTTATCCCGATCTGATTCAGTTTGCACGGGAGACCATCGACGCGCACGGCATCACCGGCTACATGAAAGGACACGCCGGCGATGGCAACATCCACGTTGAGTTGCCCTTCGGCGATGACGCGAGCTTCGCACAGGTGAAAGCCGTCAACGAGGCGATTGTGCTGAAAGCCATCGAACACGGCGGCACCGCCACCGGCGAACACGGGGTCGGCATCGGCAAGGCGGCATATATGCAAGCCGAACACGGGAGCGCACTGGACGTGATGCGCGAGATCAAGCACCTGCTCGATCGCAATCACATTCTCAATCCCGGCAAAGTATTCCCGGAGGTTGACGACGACTGATTATGATTCTGCCCTTAATACGCTATTTCGCGCTGATCTCGATTGTGTTGCTGGTGGTCTTGCTCGTCTGGTACGTGCAACGTCTGTCCACACGCTTTGCCGAGAAGCAGCGTAAGAAGAAGAAACAGAAGGAAAAACACGGCGAATTGCCATCGGATGCCGGCGTGCGCGATCTCGTGGCACAGGGGCGCATCCAACAGGCGGTCGATCTCTATCGCCAGTTCACCGGCGTGGATGAGTTCAGCGCACGCGCGGTGATCGACGATATGGTGCGCGAGGTGCGCCTCAGCGATGGCATCGACTCCGAGATTCGCTGCCTGCTCAAAGCCGAGAACAAAGCCGGTGCGATCCAGTCCTATCAAGACGCGACCGGTGCCGATCTCGCCGAAGCGCTAGAATACGTCGAGCGACAACAGGAGAAAATGCGATGATGGGCATTACCGAATCGCTGGTGATTATCATGTTCGTGATCGTGCTGGTGACGGCCGGGCGCATCGTGCGCCACCTGAACCAGCCCGACGACCCCGATAAGCAACGCGAAAAATACAAGCGAAAGGAGCGCGACTGA
>DAOTTV010000113.1:0-3782 GCA_034437755.1 Anaerolineae bacterium
GTAACTACTCAGCCCTCACCCTAAATCCCTCTCCCGACCGCCACGATGTGGCTAGGAGAGGGACTTCAACCGTGCTTGTCTTGAGGGCAGAAGCTGGCGTAAATCACTTGACCTGAGTAGTTACGATTAATGAATGGTTGTTTGATCAAAATATAACGTGGGAGGAGTTCCGTATATGGTAGATGCCACCAGCGATCCAGCCAAAGCTCAGATGTCCGATGACGGCCGCGATAACCAGCTCAACGAAGACGTGTTATTGCAAGCATGGGCGAAGCTCGCGGTCTATGACCAGACCGCCACCGCCTTGAAGAATCAATCAATCGAACGGCGACAGGTCGTGATTGTGCTGACCGCGACGGCGACTGTTTTCGCCGTGTTGACGGGCATTATACGGTACTGGCAAGCCGCGCTCGCCTTCAGCATTATCGCCGTCAGCCTGCCGATTATCGGCACGTATTTGATGAACGACATCATCAAGTTCACTGGCACGACCGATTGGATTAAGTATCGCTATACTGCCGAGATGATGCGGATGCACATTTATCTGTATCGCATGAAAGCCGAACGCTATGCCGAAGCCAAAGGGCCGATCCACAAGATGGATTCCGCCCTCAGCGACGCCTTGCGCGAGGTGCGCGAGTCGGTCAAATGGGATGGTGTTCTGCCGCCGACAGTGAAAGAAGCGGTGAAAGACGACGCGATCAAAGCCTTCATCGTTGATGCCAACTTCTACACGCCCAGAGATAACGGGCTGAGCGAGATTAATATCGACGATTACATGGAATGGCGCGTCGATGACCAGAAAGAATGGTACGATCGCAAGGTAGGCGAGGACTTCGAGCAGATGAAGCTCTTCTTCCGTCTCGCGCAGGTCGCTTTGCTGGCAGGATCGCTGGCGGGTGGTCTGGCGGGGTATCTGTCTTTCGATCTGGTGACGATAATCGCCATCACCAACGCGATCGCCGCCGCGCTCACCTCATGGTCGAACACCAGCCTTTACGGCACGACCTATTCGATCTTCCGCCTGACATCGCAACAACTGAGCGACATCAAAATGGCGTGGACAGCGCGTCTCGATGATGAGGAAATGCAGGACGAGGCTTATCGCAAGCAAGAGACCGCCCGCTTCGCCCAAGAAGTCGAGAATATCCTGCTGTGGGAGCGCGAGGAATGGTACGAATTGATGCTCCAGACACAAGCCGCCAACGACAAGGTGATTCTGGAAGACTTGAAACACCTGAGCGAACGCGCCGAGACGACGCGCAAGCAGGGCATGGAGGACGATCCCGCCGATGCACCGACGAGCTAAGGCGGCACTAGCGCATAGCTGACGAAGTGCGCCGATTCGTAATCGAGCGTCACCGTGAAGCCGACCGCTTCCAGCGCATGTAACCAGCGATCGAGGGCGTGCCAGCGGGGCGCGATGATATAACGTGTCCCGCGCTCATCGAGGGCGAGCGCACCCTGTGCTAAGGCGGTCGGCGTGGGATAGTAGACGCGCCGTTTATCGCTCCACGCGCCCATGTAGTAGCTCATTTGCCACGTTAACCAGCGATCGTAGATCACAGTGGCGACGGGCTTCTGCTGGAGATGATCGGCAAAGGCGATGATGCCCGTGTAGCGTTGCGCCTGCGATCCGAGCGACGCGCTCAAGTTCGGCACGAATACAGCCATCAGCAAGGCGATACCTGCCAGCGTCGCCCGTGGGCGCGGGTTGTGACGGGCGAGCGTGACCAGACTCGCCGCGACCAGCAGAGCCAGCACTGGCAACAGCACAATCTGATTGCGATCATGCAGGTTGAGTGTCAGGAGCAGATGCGCCGCGCCGAACGCCAGCACCCAGCCCCATAAGAGCGCATAGACAGGCCCGCGCCGCCGCGATGCGCGATCGACCGCCAGCAGAGCCGTCCCCGCGACCAGCAGAGCCGTCAGCCACGACCGACCGAAGGTATAGCCGACCGTCGCCCACCACGCCCGCCAGCGTGTGCCATAATCAAGCGGCGGCGTGATGTGCGTCGGCGTGTAATTGACCGCGCCCAGCGCCCAGCTTGCCGTCGCGCCCTGTGCCACCCGCGCTTGATCCCACGCCCACAGGAGCGCGATCACCATCAGCAGAACAAGCCCGAAGCGATACAGATCACGCAGGCGCAGGTCAGCGCGGATGAGGGCGATGCCGACAATCAACGGCAGGTAAAAGATACTCTGCGGTTTCGCCGCCAATGATAAGCCAAAGACTAATCCGCACGTTATCCAGCGTCGCTCTGCCGCCAGTGCGAGGCTCGCCGTCGCCAGCAAAAGCATCGGCAGATCAGTGAAGGCGGTCGGCGCGAAAGCCGTTCGCAGGGGCGATAGCGCTATCAGCCAGCCCGTCATCAGCGCACCCACCCGCGATCCCAGCAGGGCATTGCCGAGGCGGATGCCAACCGCGACCAGTAGCACGCTCGCGAGGCTCGCTTGTACACGCCCGACGAACTCGCCCTTTCGCACGTCGAGATCAAGCACGCCCGCTGGATTGGTATCCACGCCCATACTCGCCAGCGCCAGCGCATTAACGTAGAAGGTCAGCGGCGGCTTATCGACCGGCACGCCCAGCAACCCCCAATCACCCTGCACGGCGGCGGCACGGGCGACGCTCATATACAGCGCCTCGTCGGGATGCCAGCGCGCCGAGCGTTCCCATGCTAACACTGTCAGCAGAGTCGCCACCAGCAGGATCACGCTTGCGATCAGCAGATGATGACGGGCTTTAATCGGCATCGGTGCGATACCAGTAACGGTGATGTTCAGCAAAGCCCAATTTGCGATAAAGCGCGATAGCGGGTGCATTTGTGCCGACGACCTGCAAATAAGCATGACTCGCGCCTTGAGCGCGCCCCCACGCTAGCAAACTCTGCACCAATGCCTGCCCGATCCCCTGCTGACGGTAATCAGGATCGACGACAATATCGAACAATCCCACCCACGCACCATCGCGCACTGCCAGCCCAACCGCCTGTTGACCGAGCCAACCATCGCACATCTGCGCCGCCGTCTGCTGGAGCATGGCGCGGGCGGTAGCGATATGCTCGGACAGCAGAGCGTGCAACTTGGCGAAGCGCGTCAACCAGCGATCGTCGCTGTGCCATGTGTGCGCGCGCAGGGACGCATGTTCAATCTGGCGGATACGGTCTTGATCTTGTGTAGACATATTGGCTCCTGCACAATGCTTACAGGCTATTCAGCCTGCTTTGACACGATTCATATACGCGCTTGCTACGGTAAGAGTACAACAGAAAATTAGATAACACATGAAAGGTGCGTGCGAGCACATATGTATTATGGCAAAGCATTTTTAGTCACATTCGTCGCGGGTATTATTAGTTTCTTCATCTTCAGTCTTTTCATCAATGATCCGATCTGGGTCGTCGATTTTACCGGCATCGTGATGGGCGCGGCACTGGCGGGTGCATTCTACTATTTCCGCCGTCGTCGCCGTGAAATCGCCAATGTCGATGATATGGATGTCGGCGAACAAGAAAACCCCAACGTCGATTATGGGTCTGGCATTGCCTAAGCACACGCACCCACTAGCGCGGACAGCCTATCACGGGCTGTCGCGTTACGGTCAAGCAAGCCCTCGCTTCCCTATTCACTTCTCCAATAACATTCTGAGCTTGATTTGGATTTCCTGAGGTAACTACTCAGCCCTCACCCTAAATCCCTCTCCCGACCGCCACTATGTGGCTAGGAGAGGGACTTCAACCGTGCTTGTCTCCCCTTCTCCCAGTGTTAACGATCGGGAG
>DAOTTV010000114.1:0-24932 GCA_034437755.1 Anaerolineae bacterium
CTCCCGATCGTTAACACTGGGAGAAGGGGAGACAAGCACGGTTGAAGTCCCTCTCCTAGCCACATAGTGGCGGTCGGGAGAGGGATTTAGGGTGAGGGCTGAGTAGTTACCCTTTTTGAAAAAAGGGAACGCCAAAAACTTCTGGTTTTTTGAACGCATGGCGTTCAAAATAAACAAGGTCAAGGAACGATCGTTCCTTGTGCGGGTGCGGGGGCAACGTCCCTGCAACAAAAACCACGCGACATCCCAAAGAGCCAAAAAGGTTTACTTATGACACAATTCGTTCACACAAATGATATTCAGATAGCTTATGACGATCAGGGGGCGGGTGCGCCGACCTTGATTCTCCTACACGGCTTGACCGCCAACCGCAGGAGCTTCGACGGGTTGCTGGGGGCGGGGCTAGCCGATCAACGGCGTGTGGTGCGCGTCGATTTGCGCGGGCGTGGCGATAGCGATAAGCCGGAGACGGGCTACCACATGCGCGATCATGCAGCAGATGTGCTGGGTTTGCTGGACGCGCTCGACATCCAGCGTCCGGTGCTGGTCGGGCATAGCTTCGGCGGCTTGCTCGCGCTGTATCTGGCTCTGCATCATCCAGAGCGCATCGCCAAAATCGCGCTTCTCGATGTCGGCTTGGAGGCGACCGATCCCGCCGTTCTGCCCAAGATCAAGCCCTCGCTCGATCGTCTGGGGACGGTCATGCCCTCGGCAGCGGTCTACATTGAGGCGATCAAGCAGTCGGCGTATTATGCCGATGGCTTCTGGACGGATGGCTTGGAGCAGTATTATCGGGCTGATTTAGAGACGCTGGACGACGGACAGGTGCGGACGCGCGTCTATGGCGCGGGCATTGAAGAAGCTGTCCAGCATATCATCGCCGATGATTGGGCGGACATCATGCGCCGTGTACCCCGCCCGACTCTGCTGATTCATGCGCCGGAGCCATTCGGGATGGGCGACGCGCCGCCGATTTTGACCACTACCGGCGCACAGGAAACGGTCGATCTGATTCCCGATTGCCAGTACCAGCGCGTGACCGGTCACCACATCACGATGATCTTTGGCAAGCATGCGGCAGGCGTGGTGACGGCAATTGACAACTTCATCACGGCTTAGGGCGCGTCACTCTGGCGGCATCACGGCACGTAGCGCATCGGCGATGTTGCGGACTTGCACCAGTTGCAAGCCTTCTGGCATATCATCGAGCTTGCGCTGTTGCTTGGGGATGACCACGCGCTTGAAGCCGATCTTCGCCGCTTCTTTCAGGCGTAGCGGGAGCTGGGTCGCGGTGCGAATCTCGCCACTCAAGCCAATCTCGCCGATGAAAGCGACATCGGCGGGAACGGGGCGATCGTAATAGCTGGATGCAATCGCGACGGCGGTTGCCAGATCGCTGGCAGGTTCATCGACTTTGAGACCGCCGACGACGTTCACAAAAATATCTTGCTCGAACAAGCGCAAGCCCATGCGCTTACCGAGGACGGCTGTCGTCAAGAGCAGGCGATTGAAGTCAACGCCGTTGGTGGTGCGGCGCGGGTTGCCGAAGGCGGTCGGGTTGGTCAGGGCTTGTACTTCGACCAGAAGCGGGCGCGTGCCCTCTAAGGTGACGGCGATCGACGACCCCGACGCATTGATCACGCGCTCGGCGAGGAAGGCTTCGGACGGGTTCGGCACTTCGACCATCCCCGCGCCCACCATCTCGAACACGCCGACTTCGCTGGTTGCGCCGAAGCGATTCTTGACGCTCCGAAGCAGGCGAAAAGACTGGAACGGGTCGCCTTCCAGATAAAGCACGGTATCGACGATATGCTCCAGCACGCGCGGGCCGGCGATATTGCCCTCTTTCGTCACATGACCGATCATGAAAACCGTCACGCCCGATGATTTGGCGAGGCTTTGCAGGCGGCTGGCACATTCGCGCACCTGCGACACCAGCCCCGGCGAGGAGTCGAGATCATCGGTGTAGGTCGTCTGGATGCTGTCGATCACCAGCACGACCGGCTTGAGATCGTAGACGTGATCGAAGATATTGCCGAGATTGGTCTCGGTCAGCAGGTAGAGATCATCAACGTTGATCCCCAGTCGATCGGCGCGCATTTTAATCTGGCGCGTGCTTTCCTCGCCACTGACATAAAGTACGTTGCCGTGTTGCTGGGCGATTTGCGCGGATGTTGCCAGCGTCAGCGTACTTTTGCCGATGCCGGGATCGCCGCCGATCAGCGTGATGCTCCCCGGCACGATGCCGCCCCCCAGCACGCGGCTAAATTCTTGATTGTGCAGGGGCAAGCGTTGGATTTCGGTCAGGTCAACGTCGCTGAGTTTGGTCGGTTGGGCACGAGTGCCGATCACCGCGCGGGTGTTCTTCTTGGTGCTGGTGCGGTTGCGCTGGACTTCGACAACTTCTTCTTTGATCGTGCCGAACTCTTTGCAGGAGGGGCATCGTCCCATTTTCGCCACGCCCTGCCAACCGCAATTCTGGCAGACGTAACGCGAGCGCGTTTTCTTCGCCATGATGTGCCTTCGTCACTGTATACAGATAGATAGAACATTTATACCAGCATTAGCGGGCGGCGACAACACAAAAACGCCCACGGGGGGCGCTTTTGCTGGTTGTGCTTGATGCGATTGCTGAAGGACGCAGTTCGTCTTAGTCTTCGCTCTCAGCTTCGGCTTCTTCTTCGCTCTCTTCGGCGGGCGGCGGCAGTAGCACGCTATCAATGACGTGAACGACACCGTTGAAGGCTTCCAGATTGGCCGCAACCACGTTGACACCCTCGCCGATGGTCAGCGTCACGGGCAGTTCTGCGCCGTTGAGCGTGGTCAGGTTGCCGCTTTCGGTCAGCATCATCTCGCCTTCAACGACGTGATAGAGCAGGATACTTTCCAGCAGTTCGGGATCATCCTGAACCAGCGTCGTCAGGCTGTCGATTTCCAGTGCTTCCAGCGCGGCTTCGAAGGCGGCATCGGTCGGCGCGAACACGGTGTATTCCCCCCCGCGCAGGGTCTCTTCTAAGCCGAGTTCGGTCACGGCGGTGACCAGCGCGGTGAAGTCGCCGGCGTTCACGGCGAGATCAACGATGTCGGCAGGGTATTCGAGCGTCTCGAAGACGGTTGCGCTTTCACGCGGCGTGCCGGATTCGCTGAGGGTGAGGACGACCGCCTCGCGACCGTTGCCCAGATCAACCAGCGACCCAGACCCCGTCAGACCGCGACGGTCGAGCGTCACGCCGAAGGATTCGATGATGCCGTTACGCACGGTGCCCGCCAGACCGCCCGCGTCCTGTACGTCGTAGCCGGTACGATTGAGATAGAAGCGTAGGCGTGCGGCGGGGTCATCTTCTCCGCCTTCTTCTATGACGTTGCCTTCATCATCGAGGACTTCTTCCGTCTCGAAGACTTGATCGGCAATGACAGTCGCGAGGCTATCAGGCCCGGCGACGATGATTAACTCGCTACCCGCGCCTTCGACGCGCACGAAATCGAGATTGCCTTCGTTAATTGTGTAGCCATCCGGCGCGGTGAACATGAAGCGCCCGTCGTACATAGCCGCTTCGGTCTCTTCTTGTGCGGCAACGATGCTGATAACCAACGCACTCAGCGCGAGAGTCAGCAACAGCGCCACACGGCGTAGTGAACGTGATGTCATTTTAAAAAACTCCTGAGTCTTAGAAATAAAGCCGGTTCTTTAGGATGTCGCGTGGTTTTTATGGCAGGGGTTTTGCCCCCGCGCCCCCATAAGGAACTGTCGTTCCTTGACCTTGTCCATTTTGAACGCTATGCGTTCAAAAAACAAAAGTTTTTGGCGTTCCCTTTTTTCAAAAAGGAGACAAAAATAGCTTGACCACGCAAGATACGAAAGCCCCATAAAGCCTTTGCATAGCTATTTTTAACACTTTTTTAGCTGATATACCACTAATGATGCGATTTTGATGAAGAGTTTTATGATTTTCTTAGGTATTGTCGCTTTTTGGTAGATCCACATGCTCGCTTGGGCGGGATTTCAGCCCTCACCTTCCCTCATCGAGAGGGACTCTCTGAACCGTCTTGCCTCCCCTTCGCCCTGCTGCGTTAGCCCGCGAAGCGTGGGAGAAGGGGGCTGGGGGGATGAGGGCTATCATGAGACGCGATCACGTTATTTTGTGGTTCTACCAGGGATTGCGGGTGCGGGCTAAATGCGCGAACAACATCCTTAGTCGATGATCCGTTGGATCAAGGGGATGATAATCACTAGAATCAACGACCCGACGATAGCCGCGATCAGGTCATTCAGTGAGAAGCTGATGCTCTCGGCAAATGTAACGTTCAGCACATCGAACAGGATACCGCCGATCAAAGCGCCGACCATGCCGATGCCGATATTTGCCACCAGCCCGAAGCCGCGCCGACTGCGCTTGACCAGCATACCCGCCGTCGCGCCAGCTAAGCCACCAATAACCACCCAGACGAATAAGACTTCATATGGAATTGTCATGCTTGTTTCTCTTTTCTCAACATTGGTCGATAGTGTTTGTAGTATCATTATAAGCTACCGCCCGTTAAATTAGCGTAAGTCACCCGTCAAAAGCGGTTGCGTCCTGCGGTACAATGATCGACAAATTGTTGCCACACATAAACTAGGATTATTACCAATGGACATCATCGAAAGCCATTTGAACCCCAAAGACGAGCGCGCCCAGCAATATCGCCAGCATAACAGCGCCCTCATACAAGACCTACGCGCGAATCTGGCGAAAATCCGCGAGGGGGGCGGCGAAAAATACCAGCAACGCCATGTCGAACAGGGCAAGCTCTTCGTGCGCGATCGCATCGACAAGCTACTGGACGCTGGCTCGGCATTTTTAGAGATTGCGCCCTTCGCCGCGTGGGATGTGTACGACGCATGGACACCCTCAGCCGGCATCGTGACCGGTATCGGGCGGGTATCGGGCGTGGAGTGCATGATTGTCGCCAATGATGCGACCGTCAAAGGCGGCTCATACTACCCGCTGACGGTCAAGAAGCATCTGCGCGCGCAGACAATCGCGCTGGAGAACAACCTGCCCTGCATTTATCTGGTCGATAGTGGCGGCGCGTTTTTGCCGATGCAAGACGAAGTGTTCCCTGATGAAGACGACTTCGGGCGCATCTTCTACAATCAAGCGCGTATGAGTGCCGCCAAAATCCCGCAGATTGCTTGTGTGATGGGCAGTTGTACGGCGGGCGGGGCTTACGTGCCAGCGATGTCCGACGAGACGGTGATTGTCAACGGGACGGGCACGATTTTTCTCGGCGGGCCGCCACTGGTCAAAGCCGCGACGGGCGAAGAAGTCACCGCCGATGAACTGGGCGGCGCGGACGTTCACACGCGCGTGTCAGGCGTTGCCGATCATTATGCGGCGGATGATGCCCACGCCCTGCAAATTGTGCGCGATATTGTCGCCACGCTCAACACGCGCAAGCAAATTGACCTCGACATCGCGCTGCCGGAAGAGCCGCGCTACCCGATTGACGAGCTATACAGCATCATCCCCGATACCTTCCGCGCGAGTTACGACGTGCGCGAGGTGATCGCCCGTCTGGTCGATGGCAGTCGCTTCCGTGAGTTCAAAGCCAATTACGGCACGACGTTGGTCACCGGTTTTGCCCGTCTGGAAGGCTACCCGATCGGCATTATCGCGAACAACGGCGTATTATTCAGCGAGAGCGCGTTGAAGGGCGCACACTTCATCGAGCTATGCACGACGCGCAATATCCCGCTTCTGTTCTTGCAAAATGTAACGGGCTTCATGGTCGGCAAGGCATACGAGGCGGGCGGCATCGCCAAAGATGGCGCGAAGATGGTGCATGCCGTCGCCAATGCCGATGTGCCAAAGTTCACCGTGGTGATTGGCGGGAGCTTCGGCGCGGGCAATTATGGCATGTGCGGGCGTGGATACTCGCCGCGTTTCCTGTGGATGTGGCCTAATAGCCGCATCAGCGTGATGGGGGGCGAGCAAGCGGCGAACGTCCTGCTGACGGTCAAGCGCGATCAATTGGCGCGGCGCGGGCAGGCGGATATGAGCAACGAGGAGCAGGTGGCGTTCAAAGCGCCGATTCTCGAAAAGTACGCGCGCGAGGGCAACCCCTATTACAGCAGTGCGCGCCTGTGGGATGATGGCATCATCGAACCGGCGCAGACGCGGCGCGTGCTGGGATTAGCTTTATCGGCGGCCTTGAACCAAGAGCGTATCGAGACGCAATACGGCATATTCCGCATGTGAGGCGGCTATATTTGCAAAACGACGATCCACTGTCTGATTAATGGGTGAGTGTCTGTGATTATTCGTCGTCATTTGCGACAAGTGTGTTTATAATGTGCGACACGAGTCACTGACGAGTTCGATCATTGGGGTTAACGCCATCACAGAGACACAGACATCCGAGCAAACAGGCATTCGTCCGGTCAATCTCCGCACGGATTTAGGGCCGCTGGCGGATCTCATCGAAATAGCTTTTCAAAAAGCGCTGGACGACAACGGACGCGCCGCCATCCGCGAGATGCGCTACATGAGCCGCATGGGGGTGGGCTTAAACGTGCTGGGTCGCCTGAACCAGATGACAGTTGGCATCAGTCTGGGCTACGTTTACATTGTAGATGGCAAGCTGGTGGGCAACGCGTCGATCTATCCGGCGAATTACCCCGATGATATGCGTCCGGCGTGGATTATCGCCAACGTGGCGACGCATCCGTCGTATCACCGGCGCGGGATTGCGCGTCGTCTGATGCAAGCCAGCTTACAGATGATCGCCAGTAAGAGCGGCGATGCGATTTTACAGGTCGATTATGACAATACGGCGGCGATCAAGCTATACGAGAGCATGGATTTCGTCAAAGAGCGCGCCTTCACGACGTGGTGGCGCAGTACGCTGGCTTCAGCCCCGCCCCACGCTGACCAGCACGATTTATACATTACGCACCCGCGCCGCAAAGACTGGCAGAGCGAGTATCAGCTGGCACATGAGCTACGCCCTAATCGGCGCGGCGGCATCGCGTGGTTACAACCGGTGCATCCGCGCTTGTTCAATCCCACGCTGTGGCAACGCATCGGGCAATGGTTTTCGATGACGGGAACGGAGCGTCTGATTGTGCGCGATGAGGAGACACGCGCGATTGACGCGACGCTGTGGATCGAGACCGGGCTCGCGCTGGCGCGCACGCGCCTAACGCTGATGGCGCGTCCACAGGCCTTCTACCCGACTGCCGAAGCCCTCTTGAGTACGGCACTGCGGCGCTTTCGGACGACGGCATTTGTGATCGACCACCCGCACGACGATTTACAAGCCGATGCGCTCTTGCGGCGGTATCGTTTCTATCCGCATCGTACGGTGTGGCATATGCGCTGGCACGGGGCGTGATGCTCACTTCAAGAGTTTGAGCTTGCGATATTTGATGATGCGCATCTGATAGTCTTTGGTATAGCTCAGCAGGCGTTGCTCAAGGTCATCCCACGCGGGGTCTTCGAGCAGGTTGGTGATGTGGTGCATACTTTCGGTGACGAATTCGATTTGTCGTTCGGGCGCGTCGCCATAGGTGATGTGCCACGCTTCTTCGATGTAGAGCTTGCGCTTTTGCATCGCCGTCATGAATTCGCCTGTGATAAAGCTGTAGTAGCGCTCTAGCAAGCCGGGGCGAATATTATAAGTGAAGACGAGCGAGTATTGCGGATATATACGAATGGGTTGCATCAGGGTTGGTCGCTTCCACTGTTCAGCTTGTTCGTTAGTGTTCCCATAGTAACATAAACCGTCTCGTTCTAGATGAAAGTTATGTTATATAGCTCTTTGGGATGTCGCGTGGTTTTTGTTGCAGGGGCTTTGCCCCCGCACTCTTACAAGGAACTGTCGTTCCTTGACCTTGTTCATTTTGAACGCATAGCGTTCAAAAAGCAAAAGTTTCTGACGTTCCCTTTTTTCAAAAAAGGAACAAAAAGAGCTTAGCCACGCAAGATACGAAAGAACCATAACTTTTTATTGCCCGTAGGCGTTTGTATCATTCTTCAATCACATAGGCGAATGTGAGCAAGCACAACACCAGATAGACCGTATCGACGATGCTGACGACTTGCAACCACAAGACCCAGTTATTCTCGTTCATCGGCGCATCGCTGAGGATGCCATTGGTGCCGTTGACGACAGCTAACAAGATCGGCAAGACGACCGGCAACATCGCAATCGGGAGCAATGCCTCGCGCGAGCGCGTCTGTACCGTCATCGCAGAGATCAACGTGCCGCTGATGCAAATGCCGAACGTGCCAAGTAGCAACATCAGCAAAATCCATCCGTTCAACAGAGGCATATTATACAGCACTGACATCAGCGGTAACAATAATAAACCAACAGCGAGCGTGAACACCAGATTGCCGAAGAGCTTGCCGACGAAGATCGCGGTGCGGTCAATCGGCGCGAGTAACATGGCGTTCATGCTGTCGTTATCGCGCTCCATCGCCATACTGCGGTTTAAGCCAAGGATGCTGGCGAAGATCACCGTCACCCATAGCACGCCCGCCACTGCTGATTCTTGTGCTAGGCGATCAAGCTGGAGGGCAAAACTGAACGACAACACGCTGAGCAGTGAGAACAAGAGCATGGTTGCCACCAACTCGCGGCTTCGGAGTTCTGCTCGTAAATCTTTGCTGATGATCGCCCAGACAACCGCGAAAAATCCTGTCTTCATCGGGATGTGACTGCCCCTGTCGCTTGCGTGTATATTTGTGCCAGTTCGTTAACCCGATGCCGCCGATTTTCATCATAGGCGATCGTCCCTTTGTTGAGGATGACGATGCGCGTGGCGAGCTTCGCCGCCCGTGCGAGTTGATGCGTCGTCATCAGCAGGGTGTGGCCGTCTTCATGCGCTTCGATCAGCAGTTCATCCAGCACCAGCGCGGCATCTTGATCGAGTCCCGTGAACGGCTCATCCAGCAGTAGCACATGCGGCGCGTGCAACAGCGCACGGGCGATACTCAGGCGTTGTTGCATCCCGCGCGAGAACGTCCGCACGAGGCTGTGTGTGCGTCGACTCAGCCCAACGCGCGCGAGCAACTCTTTGATACGCGACTCAGGATCATTGATGTGATAGAGACGGGCGAAAAAGTGCAAATTCTCGCTAGCCGTCAAATTATCGTAGAGCAGGGATTTATGGCTAACCAAGCCAATTTGCGCGCGCACGGCTTCGGCTTCTTGTGGGATTTGCCAGCCACCGACGCGAATATCGCCAACGGTTGGCTTGCTCAAGCCACAGAGCAGGCGCATGAGCGTTGACTTGCCACTGCCGTTCGCCCCTAGCAAAGCCACGAATTGTCCGCGCTCAACATGGAGCGAGACTTTCTTCAGCACGGGCAAATACCCGTAGGCTTTGGCGATGTTATCAATTTCGATGATCGCGTTCTGGTCGCTCATTCTTGCCCTGCCAACACATTGTCGATCACAGCGTTGATGCTCTGGCTATCAGCGGGAACTGGTGCGCCGTTGACGATCACACTCGGGGTCGCCACTTGATCGCCCAATTGCGCCACAGCGACATCAATCGCGTTCTGTAACGTCTGCGTCGTCTGCGCGCTGACGAAACAATCGTTGAAGGCTTCCGGCGCGAGATCAACCAAGCCCTGCGCCGCCTGCTGTAAGCGTTCGTACATATAGGCAAAGCCGCTATACTGCTCTTGCCATGAGAAAAGCGTATCACTATAGCCCCAGAAGGCATCAGCGCCAACGCACAAGGCCGCCCGTGCCGCCGTATCGCCATTGGGATAACTGCCCGTGCCATAAATCGGCACCGTGACAACCTGTACATCGCCGGCGTTGATGCGCGGTAAGAGCGTCGGCAAGACCGTCTCATGGAAGGTACGGCACGCCGGACAATCGAAACTCGTGATGACTTCGACCGTCACCGGCGCATCAGCGCGTCCCAATCGGGGGAAGCCCGCGTCGGTCACGCCCTGTGCATAAGCATCATAGCGCACCTGCACATCTTCGGTAAACGCGACATCAACCACCAGTTCAATCGTGTCGAGCATCGTCAGAATCGTCGCCTCTTGCTCGGCGAGCAAGCCCCCCTGCTGACTGCTAAACGTGAAGATGCCGAAGGTTGCATCGCTGAGGATGACGGCATAGGCGACCGCATCCGTACTTTCAGTGCCGATGTCGGCGCGGGCAAAGGTATACGTTGGTCGGCTGATTTCGCCAGTCGGCGGCGGGGCTTCGCCTTGCGCCAGTTGCGACGCGATCAAGCCACCGAGAATGTTGAACGCCGATTGCTCCTCGGCGCTCAAACCGGCGACGCGTGGCAAGCCCAGCAATTGCAACTGCCCGACGATCGCATCATCCGGCAGGGACTCGGCTTCGCCGATGTCGTCATTCTGGAAGTTCGTCAGGATGACGACACCATTCGGCGCGGGGAGCAATTGCCACGTATCGGGATACGTCATGCGGATCGGGCCGGCTTGCCCGTCGATGAAGTTCAGCGGCGCATCCTGCGCGAGAAGCGGCAGTGCCAGCAAACTAATCCCGATCAGCGTGATGAAGCGTTTAAACATGCGTGTCCTTTGTGTCAACATTTGCGATTGCAACACGGGGGGCGATCACGCCTCCGGCGTGCGTTTCTTCTGTGCCATCAAATCCGCCAGTTGGGCGCGTAACTCGGCGCGCTTGCGCTGGAAGACATCGTGATTGATCTCGCCGCTTTCGTGCTGGTTTTCCAGCGTGCCAATCTCGCGCAAGAGGCGGTTGATCGCTTTATCCAGTTCAACCGCGGATAGCTCAGCAGGCGCGTCACCGCTCGCGGGGGCAGCGTCATCCGTATCACGATTGACGACGAACACCACACCGCCGATCAACACCAGCAAGAAGCCCACGCCAATCACTAAGGCGGGCAAGAGACGATCCGCCGTGATGACTCCCGCATCTTCGTTGGTGGCTACGCTCGGCTGGAGCGCCCCATCAATCTCGAAGATCAGGCTTTGTCCGGCTGGCACGCGATACGTCCCACGATAGACATCCATCGCGGCGCTGTTCTCAGTCGCCGGACGGGTAGCGACCTGCGTGATGACATCGCTCGCGACGGTCAGTTGGCGCGTCACCATGTTAATCGTCACGTCGCCTTCTAGTTGTGTGCGTTGCGGGATATCGACCACTGCGCCGGTATCATACGGGATGAAGTACACCATCTCGATCGTATGCTCGCCGGGGAAGACCGGATTGGTATCAACGAGCAGATATTGCTCCTGAAAGGTCAAGAAGCGCGGGTTATCACGCGGGACGAGAATTTGCGCCCCCACCGGTAAATCCACCGCCAGCGAGATCGAGAAGCTCTGCTCATCCGGCGTGAGATAAAACACGCGGTCAGACGTATTCTCGTAAGTGTTGATCTGCGAGAAGACCAGACCTGTGCCGAGGCTCTCGACAGTCAGCTGTTCGACGGTGAACCTAGCATCCGTCAGCGTGATCGCTTCCATGTCGTCGGTGCGCTCATAGATTGATAGCGAGAGATCGGTCTCGGCTTGGATGTCGGCGGCGGTCAACACGTCCGAGATGAAGCGCGTGTTGTTCTGCACGGCGACCACCGCATAGGCATAATTCTGCTCGACCGGAATATCCTCAAAGCGGAATTGCTGATTATCATCGAGTTGCATATCAACCGTCTCTAGCGTTTGATCCGCGCCATAGATCAAGGTCACCGCGAGATCATCGGGCACGCTCGCGCCCTCGGTACCGTTGGTCACTGTGCCGACGATCGTCACCGACGCCAGCGGTTCGGGTGTGGCGGCAACGTCAAAGCGCGTCTCGAAGTTCGCCAGCGTCTGCACACGCTGATAAGCGACCGCCGCCCACGCCTCATCGCCGTCGTAATCGCTGGCGACAGCGCGCTCGGCATCGCTCAAGAGCGAGAAATCGGGCGCGGGTTCGTCGCTGACGAGATCAGCCCCGCGCGCAATTTGTTCATCGTCGTAATGGAGCGTGTAGGCATACATCGCCACGTCCCAGCGTTCTTGCACGCTCAGCGATCCGCGCCACGGCGGCATAAGATTGACCAGATTGCCGTTGGTGATGATGTCGTAGTAGTACTCTGGCGATTGCTGGCGCATGTGGGTGGCTTCCAAAAATGATGACATCCGCGGCACTTCGCCACTTTCGACCAGTGCGCCATTGCCCGCGCCGTTTGTCCCGTGACAACTGACACAGTTCTCGGCGTAGATGCGCTGTCCGTTTTGCACGTCGGGCGAGGTCGCCGGCAGAGGATTCGCGCCCTCAGCATCGGCTTCTTGTTGTTGTTGCATCGGTATCATACCGGTCGGCGGTGGCAAGGTGGCGACAATCTCGACCTCGCCTGCCAGATCGCTACAAGCGGCAACCAACAGCCCCAGGAGCGCGATGAGCATCCACTTCAGTAATTTGCGGCCCAATGGCTAGCTTGCCCCCTGTAACTGTGTCTCGCGTGCTTGTCGGATGGCGACTTCGATCGCTTCGTCGATGTCGGCATCGTCCGCGCTGGTATCGGCGACGATATTGTGTTCTTCATCCAGTTCGTCCAGCATCTTCAGCAGATGAACGCCGCGGTTCATCCATACGTCGCGCTCGGTCTGGTATTCGGCTTCGTCGATTTTGCCAGTGGTATAATCGTCGTCTAGATCGCGCACGTTCTTCAGCACGCGCTCGTAATACGCGAGGGCGCGTTCGCGCTGTTTGCTGATGAATTCGCTCTCCGTTCGGCGGTGTCGCCAGATCACCGGCAACAATACATATGCCAGCACAACCAGCGTCAGGGCTATGCTGATGACGAGTCCGTTAATGCTCATGAATCCCCCTCAATTAGCTGATCCAGGGTCGCAGTCAATTGATCGTAGGTCACCTCGCCGATGAATACCCGTGCAATGCGACCATCTCGATCAATGATGAAGGTTTCCGGCGGTCCCTGGAAGTTATAGGCTGCTGCTATTTGTTGTTTGCGGTCAGAGCCGTTGGGATACGAGATGCTGTACTGATTGATGAATTCCTGCGCGACTGAGTCAATCTCAAGATAATTCGCGCCTAAGAATAGCACGCCATCATCAGCATAATCTTCCCACACGGCTTGTAAATCTTCGGCTTCGGCATGGCAGGGCGGGCACCAGTTCGCCCAGATATTGAGGACGACAATCGTCCCGCGCAAGTCTGCGAGTTCATAGGTCTCGCCGGCATAGGTGTTTAGGATGAAGTTCGGTGCCATCGCGCCGGGGGTCGGGTGGGTCTGGTTCTGGCGGAATAACTGCACCCCCAGCACCAGCATCACCGATAGCATGCCGACGATCAGGATCATCGTGCCGGCTGATACCCCCGACGATCCCGCCTCATTCTTCGGTTTATCGTTATCTAAAAAATCCAATTTCTCTTGCATAGCGTCTACTCAGTTCATCTCTCACATTACAACTACAACAGGTCTTGTTCGAGTCGTTGACGATAATCGTCATCCGGCGATGTCGATGCGCTTGCATCGGGCGTTGCGGGCGCGGTTTTCAGGTCAGCCTGTTGCCAGCGCTGGAACGTCCACCAGCCGATGAGCAATGCCAGCGCGCCCCCGATGACCGGTATGCCCAAGGCGAGTGCGCGTAAGAAGGGGTCAGTCGGCACGCCGACGACCATCTGTCCATAGCGATCGACAAAGTAAGTGATGATCTGATCTTGATTTTGTCCGGCTTCCAGTTGTCGGCGAATCTCTTGCTTCCACTGGATGCAGGTCTGATTGCGACATTCATCCAGCGGTTCGTTTTCGCAGACGGGACAGTACATATGCTCGGCAATATCCACCACGTCATCATCAGTGACGGTCGTAGGCTGCGCCATCACTGATGCGAGACCGACGATTAACAGGATGCCGATTGAAATCCAATGCTTCATCCTGAGATAAAGCCTTTCTTCCCTTCGCGGACGTGCGCGGGGACAATCTCTTTGGGGTAAGCGGCGATCACCGTGCCGATAATCAGCACGATACTGCCCCACCATACCAGATTGACCAGCGGATTGACGTAAATCACGAAGACGGCAACACTGCCATCCACCATGAAATCATCGAGCAACACGTAAAAATCACGCTCGGGATTGCTGTGCGCTCCGGCGATTTTCATCGCCATCTGCGGGTGTTCGTCCACACGCGGTTCGAGCGTTGCAATCTGGCGATTGCCGTCGTAAAGCGTCAGCGTGGCGCGGTTGATCGTGCGTCCATCCGGCGATAGACCACGCTCGAAGCCTTGATACTGTACCGTATAACCCTGTACCTGTGTGGTATCGTTCATCTCGAGCGTGCGGCGCGTCTGGAATTGGAAGACGGTACTGCCAATCACACCGATGCCGATCACGGTGATGCCGAGATGCACCAGATACCCGCCATAACGCCGTTGATTGCGCCCGAAGAGCGCCCGAACTGCACGCAACCAGCTTTCGCCACGCGTGCGCCGACGGGCTTCAGCCCCGCGATAAATTTCGTAGAGCGCCACCCAGCCCGCCAAGATGACGATCGCGTAGCCCGCCATCGCGCCGATCGAAATCACGCGGTGCATGACGATCATCAGCAGGATAGTCGAGATGACTGTCAGCACGGCGGGGACGATCAAGCTCTTACCGAGACGATTGATCGATGTCGCGCTCCATGCTGATAAGGGCGCGATGCCCATCAAGATATAGAGCGCGGCGAACAACGGCGGCGTGACCAGCATGAAGTAATCTTTACCGAGCGTGATCTCAGTGCCCATGAATAACTCACTGGTGATCGGCGCGCCGAAACTGCCCCAGAAGATGGCGACGGTCAGCACGAGGAAAATCACGTTATTCAGCACGAACAAGGTCTCGCGACTCATCAGCCCGACGAATTGATGCTCGTCCTCTAGCTCACCGCGTTGCCAGCGCACGAACAGCAGAACACTGCCGATCAGCGTCATGCTGCCCCAGAAGATCAACATCGGGAAGCCAATCTCAGAGCGGGCAAAGCTGTGGACACTATCAATCACGCCACTGCGGGTCGCAAATGTGCCGAACAGCACTGCCGAGTAAGTCGAGATGACCAGAATCATATTCCAGACTTTGAGCATCCCGCGCTTCTCTTGAATCATGACGCTGTGCAGGAACGCTGTCCCCACGAGCCACGGCAAGAAAGCGGCATTTTCGACGGGATCCCAGCCCCAGTAACCGCCCCAGCCGAGCACATCATACGCCCAGCGACCACCGAGAATCAAGCCCAGCGCCAGGAACAGCCACGCGACCAGCGTCCAGCGCCGTGTCGCTTTAATCCAGTTGGTGGATAGATCGCCACTGGCAAGCGCCGCCATCGCAAAGGCGAAGGGCACGACGAAGCCGACAAAGCCCAGATAGAGCATCGGCGGGTGGATAATCATGCCGAAGTGGCGCAAGAGCGGGTTCAAGCCCTGTGCGGTATCCGCGAGGCGGAAGGTATCCGGCATCATAGCACTAGCCGGAACTAAGAGTGATTCAAAGGCTTCGCCCGTGGCTGGATCAATCCACCAGCGTGCGAAGGGATTTTCAAGAAAGAAGGTGATGCCGACGAAGAATGACAGATTCGCCATCATGAAGGCGATCGTATACGGCATCAAACGGCGGTCGCTCTTCCAATTCAGCATGACTGCGCCGAAGGTGAAGAGGCTCATCGTAAAGCACCAGAATAACAATGACCCCTTCTGTGATCCCCACAGCGCAGACACGCGGTAGAAAATCGGTGTACTGGGGTCGGACGTGCTCCAAACGTAGCCAATCTGGTATTGTTGAGTCACGAGGGCAAAGAGCAATGCACCCGTTGCAATGGCGAGCAGAGGGAAGGTTGCCAGTGCGGCGTTGCGCCCGCTAATCACCGCACGGTCAGCATGTCGTATTTCACCGTATACCGATACCACGGTCGAATATAACGATGCAATCAGTGTTAACAGTAAAGCGGTTATTCCAATTTCAGCAGTCATCTAAACTTATTACCCCATTGAGCTATTCAGCATGTCGGGCGTGTGTTCTTCAAAGCGCGTCGGGCATTTCAGGTTCAATTCCGTTGCATAAAACACGCCATCTTCGCCCATCTTACCTGTCAAAATCGCCTGTGCTTCGTGCTGGAGCAAGTCAGGCATCGTCGTATTCTCTTGGAAGACCTGCAAGCGCGTCACGTTCGTGTTGTTCGCGGCTTCACGCAGGACTTGCGCGAGATCATCATATTCATCCGGCATATTAGCAACCGTGAAGGATAGATTGCCAGTGCTTGCGTCGTATTCAATCGTATCGCCGATCACCGCACCCGTCAGGCGCACAGTCTCGCCGACATACGCCGGGTCACCGACGACTTCATCAACCATGATGAAGAAGCGCGCACCGCTCACGGTTCCTTGCATAATCAAGAAAGCGACCGAGGTGAGGATCAGCAAACCGCCGATCAAAAATTTCCAGCGTTCTGCCGGCTTACGCTTCAATTTGTCGATCGATGTCGTTGTATTGGGAGTCTTCTCCCAAGTCATTTCAGCCATGTTATGTGTCGCTCCTCATCAATAGTTTTTGGCTCTTTGGGATGTCGCGTGGTTTTTGTCACAGGAGCTTTGCCCCGCACCCCAACAAGGAACTGTTGTTCCTTGACCTTGTTCATTTTGAACGCATAGCGTTCAAAAAAGCAAAAGTTTTTGGCGTTCCCTTTTTCTAAAAAAGGGGACAAAAAGAGCTTGACCACGCAAGATACGAAAGAATCTAGTTTTCTTGTCTCTCATTATATAAGTTCGTGACATCTATCACAATTGTAATCGGTCACCCTTGGAACATGATATTTTGTATATCTTATCAAATTCTAAAGTTTCTGACTATACATCAGTGAATACGCGTAGGGCGCGGCACACCCGACCACGCCCCCCACCTCGGCACGGCATCATCGCTCTCACTCGGTTTCGTCAGCCGAGTCGCGCCCGGACATCGCCGCGCCGACCGCGAGCATCACCGCTACCCCCGTGAGCAAGACGAAGATCATCGGGCCGGGGCCGCCATTGCTCGCCGCTTCGGCTTCTTGTGCGAGGCTTGTGCCCGCCATCATCAGCAGTAGATTACCGCTGATAGCCACCCGCCCTATTGCGCGTTTTATGCGTTTTGTCATCGTTCCCTCTCGCATGTTTGATTTATTTCAATCTCATATATGTCGTATTGTAACGTGCGCTGTTCCCTGCGCCTATTGTGAGTCTGCATCGTCTAGTAGCTGATCCTGGCTCTTCAAAAAGGCGATCAAATCCGCCAGTTGTAGGATGTTCAAGCGCAAGCCATAATTCGGGGACATGATCGGCTCGTAGCCCGGCACGAGATAATCATTGGGATGGATGATGCTCTCGACCAGATACCGATCGATCGAATAATCGGCAAATTCTGGCGTTTGCAGGCGACGCTCGATGCGCGTGTATGTGCCTTCGGTAGCCGGCGCGGCAACCCCAGCATGGCAACTAGCACATCCGAGCGCTGTGCCATCTAAGGCCAGTTCGAGGCTGTTATAGAGCAGGCTTCCGTTGAATGAATCACCGTTGACCGTCTCCAATTCCGCGAGAATCAGGTCGGTATCCATGCCGACGGCGCTCACCTGTATGATGCGTGCGACATCAGTCAACGTCAGCGTGCGTTCGATCTCGGCGGTGACTTCTTCGGGCGTGGGGGTATAACCGCATTGCAGGGCGAGCGTCTGATAGAGCGCCCCTAGTTGGAACAGGTTGGCGCGCACAGCAGTCGGGTCTGTCTCAGCGCTGTCGGTCGCGCGTAGGTCTTCATCCAAGCTCTGCGACAACTCGCTCAGCGCTGAGGGTGAGCAATTTACATCGGTTGGGATTGTCGGTGTGTCGCCCTGTGCGAGTAGCACGCTGATGCTAACCAGCATCAAGCCAATGCTCATCCATAGTCGATACTGCATGATCTCTCCTTGTTTACGTTATCTGTCCATGCTTAAGCGTCGCGCACAGCACTGATGCTTGTGTCTTGCGACGACCTGCTGATAATACAAAAGGGGCAAGTCAACCTGACTCGCCCCTCATATTCAACGCTGTTCATGATAGCAGGCGCGTTTAGCCCTGTGCTTCGATGAAGGCTAGCACGTCTGCTATATCCTGCAAGCTCATCCGATCGCCGAAGTCCACCGGCATCGCACCCGCGTAACCGGGCACAGCATAATCTGCCGGTAGGACGATGCTCTCGACGATGTACTGCTCGACTGTGTAATCTGCGAATTGATCGAGCGTCAGGCGTTCGTCAGCCGTGCGTGACCATGTCCCCATGGTTGCCGGCCCGACAGCGCCACCGTTATGGCATGCCGCGCACCCGAGCAACTGACCGAGTTCGCCTTGCGCGTTGTTATTGTACAGCTCGCCACCGTGCTCAGCATCGCCTTCTACGCCTTCCAGCGCTGTCAGGATAGCATCAACATCGGTGCCAACTGCCGAGACTTGCTCTTCGCCAGCGCTTTCGACGTAAGCATATGGCTCGGTGACACGCGCAAATTGTTCGACCTGATTCAGATCAGCGATTGTCCAGTTATCGCCCTTATCCCAGTTCATGATGTAAGCGACAATATCCGCAATCTGATCATCGCGGAGCGGGCCACCAGCACGTTGCGACCATGCGACCATTGCTCCCGGCCAGACGAGATTACTACCGGGGCGACCGTGAATGAGCGTCGTCGATAGGTAACTGCGGAGATCTCCTCCCCATTCAATTTGCGACAGGCGACCTGCATCCTGTGCCAGATAGTTCGTCAGCAGGAAAGTATCGCCGGTTTCTTCGGCACGGGCGCGCACTTCTTCCAGACGCGGGTAATAACCGCGTAGGATTGCGCCATCCAGCTGGGCGAGGCGCTCGTCACGCTCGTCCATCAGCGGCCCGAGTCGGTCGGCGAGATCAGCACGACGTTGACGCAGATCGCTGATTTCCTGATCGATCGCTTCGAGCTGTGCGACCAATTCTGCCTGTTCTTCTTCTGATGCGGCGACAATCTGCGCGAAGATTTCTTCACGCTCTTCTGTCAGTTCGGTTTCTGACGGCAGGTCAGACAGTTGACGTTCGATGCTGGCGATTTCGCTGTTCACATCCGCAATGTAGCTGTAGCCGAACACATGCGGATTGTTGAGGGCGGGCGCGACTGCACCCTGCCCATAGCCCGCCGTCCCGTGGCACGTCGCACAGTTGGCGGCATACAACTCAGCACCGCGTTCGATCGACCGTGCGGTGTGCTGTTCTTCGAAGGCGGCCATGCGTGCCGATTCATTGATGGCGACCCACCCAATCAAAATCATGAGTGAGACGAACATCACGATCCCGAGCATGATACGCCCTTCGATGTTCTCAATGATTAAACGATCCATAATCTTGTCGTTTCCGTCCTTACTGCTTATTCAAAGTAAGCCGCGTTTTCATGGATGTAGATGTGTCCGGTATACAAGCGGGTCGGGCGGACAGTGTCACTCGCGCAGGCATCCAGTTCGCAGGGGATGAATTCTGGCACAGCTTCGCCATCTTCAACCACCGGTAAACCGTTCTCAAGTTGGGCGCTTTCCCACATGATCGCGAGATCCATACGACGCAGACCATCTTGATTTTCTGTAATCACGATGAAACCGATTGCATCATCGAGTTCGTAGCGACTTTCTTCCAGCATATGGTCGAATTCTTCCATGACGTGGTACAACTCGGTCGCATCGTCAGGGATTGTTCGCACGTCGGTGGGCATCAGGGACGGGTTCAAGTGATCTGTGCCGACCAGCGTGTTACGGATGTAATCGTAGCGTTCCACGAAGGGACTCGCACCTTCTGCCGCTTGCGGATCATAGACCGTCTCTGAGAGCATCGCGTTGATGCCAGCGACAGCGCTTGCCGGATTTTCAGCACCGATTTCGGCAGTGGTATACATGCCGGGTGCGAGTTGTTCATAGGGAACCGTCCGGGCGATACCCACATGGCTATGCGCCGGTTCAAATGTCAGTTCATGGATGACTTCGGTCTCAGCTGATGTGGCGACTGCGAATTCAGGCAGGCCCATATAGCTGAGGACGGTTGCCACCGAGATCAAGAGCATGGCAATCGTCAGCATGAAGCGACGATCGGCATAGCGTCGGCTCGGCGTGACATCCAGATACGGCATCACCGCCAGCAAGCCAATGACAATCGTCGGGAAGGCAATCCCCCAGAAGAATTTATCACCGATCTTCAACGCCCCTTGAATCCAGAGGAAGTACCAAGGTGCGGTCGTTCCCAGCGGTGTCACCTGTGGATCAGCATGACTTTCGAGCGGTGCATGGTAGAACCAGATCACCAGCACGGTCAAAATAAAGGTCGTGACCCCTGTCCACAGCAGTTCGTTCGTCCACACATCCGGGATGAAGTAGACGCGCTTATCAAGCGGCACGCGCTTGGCAGTATCTTCGCCGATGTTCTCTTTCTGCGGGGGCAGGCTGTGACCGTGAATGATCACTTTGTAATAGTGTACGCCCGTGAAGATGAAGAGCAAGATCGGCAAGCCGAGGACGTGTAACAGGTAGAAGCGCAAGAGACCGTTCGCCCCAAGTTCGGGCGCGCCTCGTACGAGTAAGTTCACCTGTTGACCGATCACCGGTGTGGCTTCCGCCATCGATGCACCGATCGTCACCGCCCACAAGGCGAGTTGATCCCACGGCAAAAGGTATCCTGTGAAGCTCAGCAGACCTGTGATTACGAGCAGGATAACCCCCGTAAACCACGTAAATTGCCTGGGCTTCTTATAACTTCCGGTGATCCACGTTCGCATCATGTGGAGCGCGACGATCAGAACCATCGCTTCGGCACCGAGACGATGCAGGTCGCGGATGAATTGACCGAGGGGCACATTGCTCAGGATATTGAGCATGTTGCCGTATGCCAGTTCGGGTGCCGGGGTGTACCAGAACATCAGCAGGGCACCGGTCAAGGTTTCAAAAAACACAAAATAGGTTGAGAGCCAACCTAAGCGAAATGTCGGATAAACCCCGGTGATGTCTTTGTGGAAATAGCCGGGACGCATATGTAGCCAGAAGCCATCAGCATGCGGCGACAAGCGGGGGTTCGGGCGACGGCTAGGCTTTTCGCCCCGCAGTGCTTCGCGAATATCCTGAATGTTCATACCAGCTGTGATACGTTCGACAGTCTCATCGACGCCTTCCATCACAGCCTTACGCAATCCTTTTTCCTGAACATCGTCCAAGAAAGAGGGGAACGGAAGTAATGACATTACGTTTCTCCTCTTTGACTAACAATAAAACTCATGCTTATACAGATGGCCCGAGTATGCGCGCACCGGTATCGACGCGGATTTCGGCGATGCGCTTGTTCTCATTGATGGGAATAGGGCTACCGTCAGCAGGAGTTGCCACTTCTTCGCCATCACTATAAACAATTACCACCGGGAAGCGGTCTAAGCCCCGCGGGGCAGGACCTTCGATATAACTACCATTACCTTCAAACTTCGACCCGTGACACGGGCATTCGAAGCGTGTGTTGGTCGGCACCCACTTCGGCAAACAACCGAGATGTGTGCAAACACCGTACAGGGCGAGTAAGCCGTTCTCCGCATTGCTGACATGGAAACGACCAGCGGCCACCCATCCTGGCGGCTCTTGTTTCGTCGGTAAATCAGCGACTGAATAGGAAAAGACCCCCCCAAATTCACCCTCGCGGAAACGCGGATAGGAGAACCAGATCAAACCGGCTGTCACCTGCCCTAATAACAAGGCCATCGACGCCCCCCAGATATAATACAGAAATTCGCGCCGGCTGGGGGCATCGACCTGTACCTTGGGGGTTTCGTCGGCATTGGCTTCGGGCTTGGCGATGCTCTTACGGGCATCACCCTGTGTTGGATTTGCTGTAGCCATTACCCTCTAAGCTCCTTCAAAATAGTTCCGTCATGAATCTGACAAAAGCCTCTCATCAAGCGTCAACAATCTCAGTGAATCCCAGTGAATGAAAAGCTTCATTTCATGTATCGTTAATTAATATGCGAAAATTGTCACAAACGATTCTATGTAAAATATATCACAATCATCTATCACTGTCAAAACCCGATAAACGTCATCATTGCGATTTTAATATTCGCTGTCAGGGGCATAACTAAGGGCTTTCTTTTAGCATAGCTAAGTCATGCCAGTTTAATATTAGGGGCTAGCTATTGCCAGTCTCAACTTCACGCGCCATAATATGAAGCATGGTAACCGAAAAACTAACGCACGGACGAGTCACATGGGTCAACATCATCAACCCCACGTTAGCAGATGTGGAGGAATTGCGGCGTTTATACCCGTATATCCACCCGCTGAATCTTGAGGATGTGCAGAGCCAGATGGAACGTCCGAAGATCGACGAGGACGAAGATTATCTGTTCGTCATCATGCACTTCCCGCAGTGGGACTCACGACAGGGTGTGAGTCGCGCGCGCGAAGTTGATTTTTTCGTGGGACGTGGCTACGTGGTGACGATTCATAGTGGGACGCTCAAGCCGATGGATACCTTGTGGGAGCGCTGTCAGATTGATGAAACCCAGCGCGAGCGCATGTTAGGACGGGGGGCGAACCACACATTTTACATGATTGTTGACCAGCTGGTCGATTACGTTTTCCCGATTTTACGCAAGGTTGATAACAACATCCGCCATGTCGAAGAAGACATCTTTGAAGCGGACGCGCGCGAGGTCATCCGCGATATTAGCTTCATCCGGCGTGATGTGATGGCACTGCGGCGCATTGTGCGGCACCAAGTGCCGATTGTGGAACAGCTCGAACGGGTTGAACATCCGATCATCCACGAAGACTTAGAAGAATACTTCGGCGATATTCTCGACCATCTCTATAAAGCACGCGACATCCTCGACGAGAATTTCGAGACGGTCAGCAATCTAGCGGATACGGTCGATACGCTGGCGAGCCACCGCATCAACGAAGTGATGCGTATCTTGACAGTGATCTCGGTTATCATGTTACCCTTGACCCTGCTCTCAAGCATATATGGGATGAACGTCCCCCTGCCGGGGCAAGAGGGCTTCACGCAGAATGACGCGCCCTTCTGGTTGCTGGCGGCGGCGATGCTTTTACTCGCAGTTGGATTATTAGCCTATTTTCGGAGGCGTGGCTGGTTGTGATACCCTCATTATCCCCCGCACGGTATATTGACACGCAACACGCACTGGACGATCTCGTCGAGTCGCTGACATACGAACCCCAAATCGCTGTTGATACGGAATCGAACAATATGCACGTTTATCGCGGGCAGGTGAGCTTGGTTCAGCTATCGACGCGCGCGCAGGATTATATCATCGACCCCATCGCCATTGATGATTTGCAAGGGATAGGCGATGTGCTGGCTGATGCCCGCATCGAGAAGATTTTCCACGCGGCAGAATATGACCTGATCTGTATGAAGCGCGACTTCGGCTTCGAGGTGCAGAACTTGTTCGACACGATGTATGCGGCGCGCCTGTGCCATGCCGAGGCTTTCGGGCTGGCGGATTTACTACGTAATTACTTCAATGTCGAGGTCGATAAGAGCCATCAACTCGACGATTGGGGACAACGTCCCCTGCCAGCGGATAGCCTGCGCTATGCCCAGATGGACACCCATTATCTGCCGCACCTGCGCGATGTCTTGCTGGACGAACTCATCACACGCGGGGGCTTGCGCGAGGCACAGGAAGTCTTCGCTGATGTGCTTCGCATCGAAGTCAAAGATAACAGCTTTGATCCTGATGATTTCTGGAAATTAGGCATACCGCGCTCGTTCAACCGGCGGCAGATGGCACTTCTGCGCGAGGTTTTCATCGTCCGTGATGACATTGCCCGCGATCAAGATCGCCCGCACTTCAAGATCATGAGCAATAAGACGCTCATCAAGCTGGTGCGCGAGCGTCCGCGCAATCACACGCAGTTATTCAAGCTACGCGGACTCTCGCCGGCGATTGTGCGGATGTACGGCGAGGAGATCATCGAAGCCGTCGAGCGCGGTCTACAGGCGAAACCGCCCAAGATGCCCCCGCGTGACAACCCACCCGCAGACCTGACCGAGCGTTACATGGCTCTGCACGCATGGCGCAAAGAACGCGCCATCCAGCGCGGCATCGACTCCGATCTGATACTTGCCAAGCAAACGCTGTGGGAAATCGCGCGTGAGATGCCCGATGATAGCGACCAACTCGCCCAGATTGAGGGCATCGGCGTATGGCGCATGGAGACCTACGGCGATGAATTGCTAGCGCTGGTCGATGACTTACGCTGAGGCTGTGCTGTCGATCGCGACCGAATCTTAAGACTGTAATGTAAGCTGTATGACTCAAGCGTGCATTAGCGTGTTAATATGTAAGGGTAATTCAGTTGATGGCATCATAGGAGACCTATACCATGTTCAAAGAAGATCAAGAGAGACAAGTTGAAGCAGTGACGATGGGCTTGGTCGTCGTCGTGATGTCGCTGTTATTGCTTGGCAATATCCAGCGACCTTTTGCGCTCACCGTTGCCGGTGGGATTATTCTCGCCTCTAACGTCATTCAAGCGCAACGAGGAATGCAAGTCGGCGTGATTACGTGGGGCGTGGGCCTGCTCTTGCTGATGAGTGGCATCGGCGTTCGCGGGACGGTTTATTTCAACCGTTCGATTGACTGGGCAGAATTGGCATTGCTCCTAGTGGGTATCCACTTCTTGTTCAAAAATTTCCTCAAGAGCTAACCCAAAGGTATAACCACATGATAGCGTGGACGGTATTTCAGCCCTCACCCTAGATTCCTCTCTTTCAAGGCGATACGTTACCCACATCTTTTTCGAGGGGATGTCCATCACCAGAAACTAAAGTCTCTGGCTAGCAAGATCGTAAGCCCACTAAAGGGGCTGAAAAACCTATCCGGCGGGGTCAAAGCCACTTTAGATGGCTTCTCCGTCGCACCACTTAGCCGC
>DAOTTV010000115.1:0-31504 GCA_034437755.1 Anaerolineae bacterium
CCTTGAGCTACAAATCCAGACCACCCGCGATAAACGTCAACGGAGCGAAGAGCGGTTGTACAGCGGTGCTGTGACTAACCCCAAAGAGATGCAAGACTTACAGAACGAGAGCGAATCACTGAAGAAGTGGCTCGGCGAATTAGAAGACCGCCAGCTAGAAGCGATGATGGAAGCCGAGAATGCCGAAGCCGACCTGAGCGAAGCGCAAGCCGCGCTCGAACACACGCTGACCGCCGTCGCCAATGAGAACGAAGATTTGACTGCCGAGCGCAAACAGTTGACAATCGACATCAGCGCGCTAGAAGCCGAACGCGAAGACGCTCTACAAGCGGTCACGCCGGAGAGCCTCGCGCTCTATGATCGTCTACACCCACAGAAAGCCAACCAGCCCATCGCCCGCATGAACGACGATGAGACCTGTGCTATCTGCGGCATCAAGCAGAATGCGACTTTTGCGCGGCAGGTGCGGCAAGGCGATGACCTGCACACTTGCCCGAATTGTAAGCGCGTACTCGTGTATTTATGAGGGGATGAGCCATGTCTGAATTCAACGTCGATACACCCAGTTTTCTCGTCGGCTTAGGGACGGGCATCACTGGTACGCTGGCGGTGCAACGCTTTGCTAAAGTGATTGCCGATCTCAATGCGGATAAAGATACAGCGCTCGTACGCACCGCCGCCGCCCGCACGATGGATCGCGGGTATGTCAAACAACTGGTGCAATTCGCCCAGCATCATCACCTTGCTGGTGCCCAATTACGCCTGTCGGATATTGTGGTTGAGCCACGCTTCATCCGCCCGCAAGACCTCGTCGATATACCGGATGAAGACGATCTCAAGCAGATTTTCGATGTTGTGCCGCAGGTGCATGACTTCCCGACAATTTACGAGTCCTATCATATTCCGACGATTTCGATTGACGACCTCAGTCGCGGCGATGGCACACTCTTACTCGTCGGGCATCCCGGCAGTGGGCGCACCACCGCCCTGCTGAGCATCGCCCTGTGGAGCGCGGGCTATCTGGAATTCCAAACGCCGTCGGATGCGGTGCAAAATCGCCTCGATCAGCAGGAGTCGGATTTAAGCCCGCAAGAGCGTGCTGAGCGCGTCAAGCAACGGGTGAGCCTGTTTGAGCGCGGGCGCGATCGCTACGAAAAAGAACAGGCGGGTATTGTGGAAGAAGAGGACACACGCGAGGACGCTGGTTTGATGAACACGGGCGATGACGGCGAAGACCTGAGCGCCTTCCGCCAGCTAGCCCCGCTCTACATTCACGTTGCTGATATATTGCCGACGACAGGCGAATACGGGCGACGTATCGACCCCGCAGAACCTTTGTTGCGCGGATTACAGCAGGGCGTTGGGCGCATCGTCTCGTGGCGCATGGTGACCCGCGTCTATCAGTTGCTAGAAGCAGGCAACGCGCTCGTGTTGATCGATGGTTTCGATGATTTACCCGTCGCCGACCGCCCCGCAATCATGACATGGATGAAACGCTTCATTGAGCTATACCGGGACAATTTCATCATCATCAGTATGCCGCCGACGGGTTATGGCGACCTGATGCAAACAGGCGCGATGCCGGTCTACCTGCGTCCCTTTAACGATACGCAACGCTTCGATCTCGCCCGATATTGGGGCGAACACTGGCAAACCTTCAACGACGCACCGCTCACGATCAACCCTGATGACTACGAAGACCACGACGATTATTACCGCGAGGTACAATCGCCTTTACGCGGGCGTAACGCGCTAGAGACGACCTTCGGCATTTGGTCGATCTTTCATGGAGAACACGACGAAGATGCCGAGCAAGACCCACCGAACGAAGGTCAACAATTACACGCCTATCTCAAGCGTCTGTTGCCCGATGCTGAGAGCCTGATGACCGATCTACGGCGCATGGCGATCTTACAACTCGATCGCGGGTATATCACCGCAGGGGGACTTGTCGAGCTAGCGATGGACGAATCGCTAGAAGCACTCATGCAATGGGACATCACGCCGGAGCAAGCCGCCGTCGAAGATGACGTATTGCTGGCAGAGACGGACGCGACCGACGACGACCCCGACGACGCGTTGCTAGCACAATTTTACGGCGGTGGAACGGATGAGAGCGACTCAATGCTGGTCGATGTGCCACACGTCTCAGAGACGGATGCCACCATCGATGCCAGCGAGATAGAGGCTGAGGACGCAGCAGAAGAAATCGACGAGCGCGAGCAAGCACAAATCCGCAAGCAACAACAGCAGTTGATTCAAGTGCTTGTCGAGCAGGGGGTACTGGTGGCTTACCGCGACGGTCGCTATCAATTTCGGCATCGTTTGCTGGCAGATTATCTGGGGGCAGTCGCTGTACAATCAGCACCGGCGACCGTCTTGCTGGCGAAATATCACAACCCGAACTGGCAACACGCCCTGCTCTACCTGACCCAACTGCGCGATGTCGATTTCCTCGTGGCTGAACGCCTAAAGCAACCGCTGGACATCCTGCACGAGAACATCCTGAGCCTGAGCGACTGGTTGCGCTATGGGGGCGAGGCAGTGCGCTGGCGCGAGCAATTTTTCCGCTATCTGGGTAACTTGATGACAGCCCAACACCAATTCTCACTCGTGCGCGAGCGCGTCGCCGCCGCCCTGCTCAACACGCAACATCCTGATACGCTGGCGATTTTCCGGCGGGCGATACGCCACCCGAATCCGGACGTGCGCCGTCTAGGCGCGATTGCGTTAGGTGCGCTACAGGATACCACCGCTATCAATCGCTTGGCTGATCTCGCAATCGAGGACAGCGACGCGAATATTTGCATCGCCGCGACGCTGGCATTGGGGGCAATCGGTACGACGAACGCGCAAGAAGCGATGATTGATGTCTTACAGGTAACAGGCAACAATGATATACGCCGCGCCGTTGCCGAAGCGATGGCGGCTGACCGCGAGACGGGTTATCTCACGCTCTATGATGCGGTACGCGCCGAGGAGATGCTCATCCGGCGGGCGGCGGTCTTTGGCTTAGGGCGCATCCCGACCGACTGGGCGTTGATCGAACTGAATGAACGCTATCTGGAAGATGACGAGTTTTATGTACGTATTGCGGCACAGGTCGTCTTCAAGGGCATCTACGAGGAGAGCATTCGCGGTGTGAGTGCCTACCCGACGACGATCGACGCGCCATGGGTGAAAGACTGGAGCAAGCGACAAATCGAAATGGGTAACATTCCCTATGATGCCGAAGATGACGACATCTTCTTGAAGGCGCTAGAAGACCCCGACACAGATGCGCGTATTCGACAACTCGCGCTCTTGACGATCGGGCAAGTGGGCGACTTCGGGCGTGTGGGCAAACTGTACACAGCCTTGCAAGATGGACAGGAGAGCATCCGCGAGGCGGCTTATCGTGCGCTGGGCGATTTTCAGCAGAAGCTCGGCACGCCCTTGCCTAGTCCGGTCGGCAAAGCCTGATGACAGACCATGCCCATCACTGCGGTAGCACTTCGCGCTCAGGATCACAGGGGAAGGCGCTGATCGCATCGCTGTGATACAGATATTCCGTGTTGCCAGCGCGCACGACGATGCGATAGCCGGCGATGTTGGCTTCGCTATAGGTCTGCTCAGGTTGTGGACACCCGAGGCTGGTATCTGTCCATGTGTAGGGCGCGATGTCCACCAGTTGCACGCGCCGCGTCGATAGATCGAGTTGATCGGCAAGCTGGCGTTGTACGACGAACACCATATCCGACGCGAGCGGGTCAACCTGTAGCAGAAGCTCGTCCATCAGCGCCTGCGGGTCATCACAATTCAGATAATCGCCCGCAGTCGTCGCCTGATAGCTATACAAATCCGACCCCAGCAAGAGACGATAGCGATAACCGATCGTCGGCATTAACACCTGCTCGACTGCGCTTCGGCGCGCTGGTGGCGTGGTGGTACACAGGCGCGGATCGCCAAGCCACTGCACAGCTTCAACCTGTGCGAACTGCACGCGCTCCGGCGAGACGTTGAGGCGCTCGGCTAGGTCACGGCGCACCTCAGCTACAATCCCCGCCTGTGGCGTGATCGTCGTCTCGATCAGCACGTTGATTGGGACAGGTGTCGCGGTCGTAGTGGCGAAGGCTTCAGGGGTGGCGCTGGGCACGGGTGTATCGCTCGCCGGTTGCAGGGTAGACGTCAGTGTCGGCGGCACGAGTGTGAAGGTCGGCACGGCAATTGGCTCTGCAATCGGGGTACAAGCAACAAACGCCCCGATGCTCATCAGGGCGCACAGCAGACGCTGAATCATGGCGACCACAGTTGCTTGCATTCGGGTTTATTCGGTGGCTTTCAGCTTCTCATCGACATCAGCGGTGGTCACACCTTCAATGCTGAGGATTTTATCACGGTTTCCAGCGCCAGCGACGATTTCGATCTTGTCGGTCTCTACGCCGAGTTGTTGCGCGATGAAGGCGACCAACTCTTGGTTGGCTTCGTCATCGCCAGCGGGTGAGGCCTTCAAGCGGATTTTGAGCGTGCCATCGTCTAAACGCCCAGCAACCTCGGTAGCGGTTGCCCGCGTCACAACGCGGATGCCGACTGCCGCGCCACCGCGCGCATCTGTGATTTCAAATTTACGATCTGTCATGCCTGCCTGTCCTTCATTTATAAGTATTCGATCATACATCCCATTATAACGCAAAATTGCGCGGGCGCATCTCAATGTAGTAGACGAGTACTACGTCTGAGTATAGCGCATCGCGCAATATCCTGCGATTAAATGGCGATCAAATACAGGACGTTTTGCAGAACCATGATACTGATAAAGACCACAATCGGGCTGAAATCAATGCCTTGACCTTGCGGCAGGGCATCGCGGACGGGCTTCAACACCGGTTCCGTCGCCTGAAACAGGAAGTTCACGATCGGATTGCTGTAATCCAGATTTGGAATCCACGACATAATGACGCGTGCCAGCAAGATCAGGGTGTAGATTTGCAATACGCCTGCGATGATGTTGGTAATCATTGGGGTTTTGCCTCCATAACAATAGTGCTTTGCTTGACGATAGGTTAAGTGCGCTCTCCGAAGATTGCGCGTCCGATGCGTACTATTGTAGCACCTTCTTCAATCGCTACCGGATAATCGTTGGTCATTCCCATACTCAAATCCGGCAACGGGGTTTCAAAATGTTGGCGCAGGGTCTCGCGCAGATGAGCCAAGTCAGCGAAGACGGGGCGGGTTTGCTCCATCTCATCAACGTAGGGTGCCATCGTCATCAAACCACGGATGCTCAGATTAGGCAGTTGGCTCATGTATTCAAAATCGCGCCAGAATGCGTCGCGTTGGGTGGTATTGGTCTGCCATTGATGCACATCGAAGCCGTACTTAGCATCCTCGCCCGAGATATTGACTTCGAGCAGAACGTCAATCACTTTATCTACTTCGACTGCCAGTTCCGACAATTTGCGCGCAATTTTCAGGCGATCAACCGAATGGACGACATCAAAGAGGGGCGTTACCGTCTTTGCCTTGCGGCTCTGGATATGCCCGATCATGTGCCATACGGGGCGCGTCGTCGCCTGTTGATTGATGGCGGGTATCTTCGCCTCAGCTTCTTCTACGCGATTTTCGCCGAAATGTTGCACGCCGGCATCTATCGCTTTTAAGATGTGATCTTGTGGCTTTTTCTTACTCACAGCCACCAGAGTCACGCTGTCGGGATCGCGCCCGACGCGCGCACAGGCAGAAGCGATTGACTCGCGCACGCGGTCGATATTGTCGGGGATGGTCGTCATAGCGAGATCACCACGCCAAAGCGTCCGGTCTTGCCCTGCTCGGCTCGATGCGAGTAGAAATCGACCGTGTTCTGATGGGTACAGATCGCGGCGAGATCGATGTGTTGTGGTAGCACGCCCGCCCGTTCTAAATCGCGCTGATTCGCCGTCCAGAGATCGACATACGCCGTCTGATCAGCGGGATCACGTTGCATCAAGCCATCCAGCGTGCCGAAGTGCGCCGCGACCGCAGTCACGACTTCTTCGCCCACTTGAAAGCATTGCGGCGATATGCTAGGCCCGATGACGACGCGCACATCACGCGGGTCACTGCCGTAGGCGTTTTGTAGCGCGACGACGGTATTGTATGCCACGCCCTGCACGGTGCCACGCCACCCTGCATGAGCGATACCAATCGCGCTGACGACGGGATCATAAAACAGCAGGGGGACACAATCTGCATAGCGCATGACAAGTGGCACATCGCGCCGATTGGTGATGAGACCATCCGCCCGCGCTACCCAGCGCCGCTTCGGGATCGGACGATTCGCCACGACGACATCCGCACTGTGGATTAACCACGTCGTGCAAGCCATCGCCGCGTTGACTCCTAGCGCGTCGTACATCAATTGATGATTGCGATGAACAGCCCGCACGTCATCACCGACGGTGCCACCGCTGTTGAGGGCGGCGAAGGGTGTTTCGCTAACCCCGCCGTGACGGGTGAAGATGCCGTGTTGAGTCCCGTTAAGTAGGGACGACTGATAATATTGCAATCCACAATGTTCGATGCGCTTCACAATTTCTCATCCTGATTTCAATTTAGAGAATTAAACGGGTAGATATTTCAGAGTCTTTCGTATCTTGTATGGTCAAGCTCCTTTTGTTCTCTTTTTGAAAAAAGGGAACACCAAAAGTTTTTGGTTTTTTTGAACGCTGCGCGTTCAAAATGAGCAAGGTCAAGGAACGATAGTTCCTTGTGGGAGTGCGGGGGCGAAGCCCCTGCGACAAAAACCACGCGAAATCCCAAAGAGCCATATTTCATAGATTGTCATTAATCCTAACACAGAATACGACAAAAGTATTGGATTTTCCTTAATTACAGAAATATCATTATCAATGGCATTTGATTGCCACGCTTGTCGACTTCGTGCTATACTCATGAGCAGATACATCAATCACGAGCAAAACTATATCGTATTCAGGTCTGCCAAAACCTTATTAGGAAGTGGAAAGGAGAGGCGGTAAGCGGTTCGGGACAAGCCACTACCGCTATGTACACGATGAGTAATCACCCTGTAACAATCCACGTGTTGATCGTAGATGATCATCCGCTATTCAGAAATGGGCTCAAAGGTGCATTAGACCTCGTTGATGACATTGCGATCGTGGGCATTAGCGAAGATGGTGAACATGCGTTGCAAATCGTCAACGACTTGAACCCGGACGTGATCTTGCTGGATGTCAACCTGCCGGGGATGAACGGTCTACAGGTCGCCCGTCAATTACGATCGACCAACGATGACATCGCTGTGATTATTCTCACCGCGCACCACGACCGCGAACAGGTCATCCACGCGATGCGGACAGGCGCGGCGGCGTACTGTGCCAAAGAAATCCATGCCGAAGCACTGGTGCAGATCATCCGCGATGTGGCAAATGGGTATTACTTCGCTGGCGAGAAGCGCATGACGCAGGAAGAACTCGACCTATGGCTGGAAGACGAAATCGACGATTCGACCGGCCCTTATACAGTGGACGCTGAAGGGCATTATATCCCGCTCAGCCCGCGCGAGACAGAAATCTTAGAGCAGGTGACACTGGGATTAATCAACAAAGAGATTGCCAGCAAGCTCGGCATCAGCCAGCAGACTGTCAAAAATCATATGACATCCATTTTGAAGAAGTTAAACGTCAAAGACCGTACACAAGCCGCCGTAACAGCCCTGCGACGAGGTTGGGTACGCATCGATAATGACTCACAAGAGGAGACCTAAATCATGGATTTTAACGACGAATTGTTAAATGATGACGTATCCCCCCAGCAACACATCATTGATATGATTAACGATCGCCTGAATACCCTGCGTCGCCGCTTGCAGGAAATTCGCGATCAGATCGAGAGCATGCACTCGTCTGTCGAGCGCGAGCAAGGTCGCTACTCGAACATCGCAACCGAGCTGCGCGGGATTAAAGATAATCTGGATACGACCCCGCGCGAGGACATCCGCGACAAATACGACGAAGCCTTAGATGTGCGCTTTCGTCTAGCGACGATGCGCGGACAGTTGGAGAAGTTCGAATCGACTTATGATAATCTCGAGCAAGAGCAGACGATTCTATCCGACATTCTCAGCGAGATTCAGGGGACGGATTTTAGCGTGGATGATGGCGAGCAACAAGGTGGCGTGAGTCGTGATCTGGATATTGTCGGCATCGTGCAAGCGCAGGAAGAAGAACGCAAGCGCCTCGCCCGTGCCATGCACGACGGGCCGGCACAATCGCTGACGAACTTCATCTTACAAGCTGAGATTGTGCAACGCTTCTTCGAGCGGGATACCGAGCGGGCGGTCGATGAACTAAACGAACTTAAGAGCGATGCCAGCAAAACCTTCCAGAAAGTGCGCGACTTCATCTTCGATCTGCGCCCGATGATGCTCGATGATCTTGGCGCGGCACCAACTGTGCGTCGTTACGTCGAGTCCTTCCGCGATAAGAATGAAATCGACATGAATCTGGAAATTTTAGGCGACGAGCGACGGCTAGAATCCTACATTGAAGTGATGATCTTCCGCAGTATTCAGGATGTGATGACCATCGCCCGCGATTATGCCAGCGCGACTGAGATCGGTGTGACGCTCGATATGGGCATGGATGTCATCAAGATCAAAGTGGATGACAATGGCAAAGGCTTCAACACAGAGACGATCTTCAACCCTGATGAAGAAGAATCATACACCGATGCGCGCGGCGAAGCCTTGCTGACGCTCAAAGGACGGGTCGAACTGATTCAAGGCGAATTTGATATTCAGAGTGATGAAAATGACGGCACCATCATCTACATCGACTTGCCGACAAGTTAGGACATTCTAATAGTACAATACGCCTGTTTGACATTTAAATGGCTTGGATTACACTTAATATAGATTGTTAGCCAAGTTGCCCGCCAAAATACCATGTTTGCGTTATACTAGGGATAATGCTTAGATTAATCGTTCCTGCGTCATAACACGCAGTTAACAGTGGAGGGATCTATGAATCGAACGCGCCTGATATTGGTCGTTGTATTGGTTGTCGTTATTTTAGCCGCCGCAGGCGCATTCGCCGCCGTACAACTCGGGTTGATTGGTGGCGGGGGTAATGGTGGGAGTGATAATGGCGGGGGCATCGCTGCCGTCAACGGGCCGCCGACCAGCACACCAACACCTTTGCCACCAACTCCAACACCTATTCCAGAGATTGATATTGTCGTCGCCGCGCAAGACATCCCGCGGGGTGTGCCGATTACGCCGAACATGATTGATGTGATTCCGATCGCACAACCGTATGCGCCACGCCGCGCATTCAGCAGTGAAAACGAAGTGGTTGGGCGCATTGCACGGACGGACATCTTCCGCGAGAATTTCATCTTGTCCAATCAATTGGTCGATGATTTAGGTAATCTCGCGAGCGTCGGCTCTGATGCGGCCGCAATTTTGCCCCCGAACCGCGTCGCGGTGACGCTCCCGATGGATGTTTTCACAAGTGTGGGTTATGCAGTCGCGCCGGGGGATCGCGTAGATGTGATCGTATCAATGCTGTTTGTCGATATTGATCCGGTCTTCCAATCAATCGAACCGAATGAGTTCAGCCTGTTAGAAATCACGGCAGATGAAGATACCGGCGTGGTCAACCTCGCGCGCGGTTTCGATGGACGCGGTGAGTTCGACACGCGCCGTATTCCGACCGGCGGCGTTGGCAATCTCGCCGGACAAATCCTGACGTGGCCCGTGCTGTTCTCACCGAGCGAAGACCAACGCCCGCGCCTGACGACCCAGCGTACAGTACAAGATGCTGAAGTGGTCTGGGTGGGGCCCTTCCCGCGGGATGGCATGCTGTTCCGTCCGGCACCGTCGCCAACCCCGATCCCACCGACACTCGCGCCGGGTGAAACCGAAACGCCAGAACCCGCCGCACCACCGGCGACAGCCACACCGGAGCGTCCGCAAATTGTCACGCTTGCCGTGCGTCCGCAGGATGCTGTCGTACTCACATACTTAGCAGAAGCTCAGTTGCCGATGACCTTCGCTCTGCGCTCTGCCCGTAGCCAAGGCTTGCCACCGACTGACCCGGTAACGCTGGATTACATCATGACGACGTTCAACATCGCCGTGCCGGATCGCTTCAACTACGGCGTTCAACCCGCGATCACCAGTATTCGCAGTTTGACCCTCGGCGATCGCATCCAGCTCAATGAATAAGTTCTGTGCGCTCATCAGTGCCAAGCTGGTGAGCGCCACGAGCGCATCCATGATGCCACCGCCATACCCGTCGGAGAGGCGCTTGCCTCTCTGTCCTATCATTCAGACCATAAGTTAGCTTAGGTGATTACCCCATGAGCGATAAAGACAAGAATGATGTCACGATTGAGGTTTTGCTCGTTGATGACATCGCAGATACCCGCGAAAGTATCAAAAAACTCCTCAAGTTCGAGAAAGATTTTCAGGTTGTCGGCACGGCGGGCAACGGGCGCGAAGCGCTTGAACTCGCCAAAGATTTAAAGCCCGACATCGTGCTAATGGACATCAACATGCCAGATATGGACGGGCTAGAAGCGGCGAGCCTAATCACCAAAGCAGTGCCGACCGCCGGCGTGATTATGATGTCGGTGCAGAATGACCACGACTACATGCAAAAGGCGATGCTCGCTGGGGCGCGGTTCTTCCTGAGCAAGCCCGTCAATATGGATCAACTGTACAACACGATTCGGAGCGTGTACTCGCAGTACGAGGCGATCCGCGCCAGTGCTGAAGCGGCGGCACAACAACCGATCGTCGGCATGACCCAGCAAAAAGATACCGCCGCTAAGGGCGATCGTCCCGGTCATGTGATTGCGGTCTACAGCCCACAGGGGGGCAGTGGCAAGACTACCGTCGCGACTAGCCTTGCATCGGGCTTGATGAAAGAGGGTATCAAAACGCTCCTAATTGACTGTGATCTTGAATTTGGTGATGTCGGCACATTCTTGAACTTGCGTTCGCAATCCTCACTCGCTGATCTGGCAGAAAATGCCGACGATGTCGATGTCGAATTCTTCGAGAACGTGGTCATCACGCACGATAGCGGCATGAAGGTGTTGTTAGGTGCGCCGCGTCCGGGCATCGGGACGGAAATCCGCGATACTGCACCGGAAGCCATCAGCAAGATTATTGATCTGATCAGTGGCTATTACGACTTCATCATTCTCGATATGCCCACCGCGATCAACGCTGTGACCGCGAGCTTGTTAGAAATATCAGATAAGATCGTTCTGCTCGTAACGCCGGCACTGCCCGCGATTAACAACGTGCGTAAAATCCTCGATCTGTTTGACGATACAGGCTTCACGCATGAGAAAACATCGCTGGTCATCAACAAAGCGATCGAGAACCCGGGACGCAATCAGCGCGGTGTGCCGACCCCACAGAAGATTCAGGACTATCTCAAGCGTCCGGTCGAAGGCTTGATTCCACTGGTGGACGAGATGGTTATTTTGAATGCGATTTTGCGGGGTGTTCCCGTGATCGCATCCGACCGCGACACCAACAAACCCCCCATCAAAAATCTTATCGCGCTCTCCGATCATCTCTACAAATCTCTGCTCGGGGAAGACGATTTGCAACTGGAAGAACTGGAAGATCAGCCGAAAGAACGCCGTTCGTGGAGTTTATTCGGCAATCGTTAACATATTGGAGGTTTAATCCATGTCATTACTTCGTAGATCAGGTGGCTCTGGCAAAGATGGAAACAAAGGCGGTGGTGACGACGATGCTAAGCGTCGTGCCGCCCAGAAGCGCGTCGCCCGTCGCAAAGCAGCTGGCGGTAGCGGGGGCAAAGGCGGCGACGATAACTACTCTGACCTGAAGCTGCGCATTCAAAATCGCTTGCTCTCAGAGTTAGATCCGAATCTCGATGTTTCGCGCAAGGATGAGGTTCGCGTTCAAATTCGAGAGTTGTTCAATTCAATTCTCGCTGAGGAGAACATGCTCCTCTCGAAGACTGAACGCGAGCGCCTATTCGAGGCAATCGTCGCTGATATTCTCGGCTTGGGGCCGTTGGAAGACCTGCTGGGCGATGATCAAGTGACCGAGGTCATGGTCAACGGGCCGAAGCATATCTTCGTCGAGCGCAAGGGCAAAGTGACCCTCTCCGGCGTGACCTTCGAGAATGACGATCACGTCCTGCGGATTATCGATCGTATCGTCGCCCCGCTCGGTCGTCGTGTGGATGAAAGCTCGCCGCTAGTTGATGCGCGCCTGTCGGATGGCTCGCGTGTGAATGTGGTTATCCGCCCGATTGCCTTGTGCGGCCCCACGATTACCATCCGTAAATTCGCGAAGAATCCGCTCGGCGTGCAAGACTTAATTCGCTTCGGGTCGATGACACCGGAAATCGCGCAATTCTTGCGGGCGTGCGTGGTTGGCGCGTTGAACGTGGTTGTCTCTGGCGGTACGGGTTCTGGCAAGACGACCTTGCTCAACGTGTTATCCAGCTTCATCCCTAATGATGAGCGCATTATCACGGTCGAGAACGCGGCAGAATTACAACTGCAACAGGAACACGTCGTCCCACTGGAAAGCCGCCCGCCTAATATCGAGGGCAAGGGTCAGATCACGATTCAGGATCTCGTGGTGAACTGCCTGCGTATGCGCCCTGAGCGGATCGTCGTTGGGGAGTGTCGTGGGGGCGAAGCGCTGGACATGTTGCAGGCGATGAACACCGGTCACGATGGGTCGCTGACGACGCTCCACGCGAATACGCCGCGTGATGCCATTTCGCGTCTCGAAGTGATGTGCCTGATGTCCGGTATGGATTTGCCCGTGCGTGCTATCCGCGAGCAAATTGCCGCCGCTGTCGATGTCATCATCCAGCAACAACGCTTGCGCGATGGCTCGCGTAAGATCATCTTCATCACTGAAGTACAGGGCATGGAAGGTGAGATGATCACGATGACCGACATCTTCGAGTTCGAGCAGACCAACATCGAGAACAATAAAATCGTCGGGCGCATCCGCCCCACCGGTATTCGTCCCAAGTTCTACGAACGCATCGAAGACGCAGGGATCAACCTGCCGCCGTCGATCTTCGGCATCGGGGGTCGTCGCTAAGCTCAATCCGGCGGTTGCGGGGTGCGTCCGCGTTGACGCACCCCGTCCCCTGACGTACAATTAACGGTAACTAGAGTGTTGTTGGAGTGAAACAGAGCTATGATCCCAATTATTATCGGAGTCGTTGCGCTAGTCGTCGTTGCCGGCGGAGCGTTTTTCTTCTTCTCGCGTCGCGATCAAGCGGTGCTTGATAGCCGTCTCCAGAGCATTGAAGACGATGAATTCGCCAGCATGGTACAGGGCTGGGAAGAAGCAAAAGATGAATATGATCAGCAGAACGAGTCGGCTAGCGTCCTCGATGAGAGCCGCCGCCTGCTTGATCCGCTCAATGATGCCTTGTCGAACATGACCTTCGGCAAGAATGCCCGCCAGAAATTAGCACGGGCCAACGTCAAACTGACAGTTGCCGAGTACGTTGGATCGCACTTCGTCGCGGCGGCAGGATTATTCGCCGTGAGCTACATCCTGACGACCAACATCATCACCGCGTCTATTCTCGGTCTGATCGGCGTTTTCCTACCACGAATCATCGTCGGTCGTCTTGTCAATCAGCGCCTGTACGCCTTCGAGGAGCAACTCGCCGATACACTAGGACTGTGGGTGAACGCGCTTCGCTCCGGTTATAGTGTGTTGCAAGCGATGGAAGCCATCGCACAGGATGCTCCCGAACCGACCATGACCGAATTCGAGCGCGTCGTGCGCGAGGTACAGTTGGGGATTTCGATGGAAGATGCGCTCGACCATCTGCTCGAGCGCATCCAGAGCGAAGACCTTGATCTTGTGGTGACAGCGGTCAACATCCAACGCGAAGTCGGTGGTAACCTTGCCGAGATTCTCGAAGTGATTAGCCACACCATCCGCGAGCGCATCAAGCTCAAGGGCGAGGTTCGCGTGCTGACATCGCAGGGACGCATCACGGGGTATCTGATTAGCTTCTTGCCGATCGGTCTCGCGCTGTTCTTGAATGTCGCTAGCCCCGGCTACATGGGGCAATTGTTCGAGAATCGCGGTTGTGGCTGGCCAATGCTTGGTGTCGGTCTCGCGTTGATCGGCATCGGTATGGCTGTCATCCAAAAAATCGTCGATATTGAAATTTAAGGAGAGTTAACATGGCTCCGCTTATTCTGGGTTTATTGCTCATCGGTGTGATTAGCGCGATGGTTTACGTCGGGCTGAACCGCGAGCGTGGCGGTGACCCGCTCGAAGATCGTCTGGCACAATACGGCGAACGCGAAGTCGCGGTCGAATCGCTGGAAGAGGTCGAACTGTCGCTCTCGTTTCAGGATCGTGTCATCATCCCGGTCGTCGAAGCACTGGCGAACGTCACTGAACAACTGACACCGCAGAAACAATTAGAAGATACGCGTAAAATGATCGAAATGGCGGGGATGACGACCGACCCGACCCAATTCTTCTTACTGCGGGTGGTACTGACGATCGTCTTGGGGATCGGTGGTATCCTGATGGGATTTGTCATCACCGATTCCAGCAACACGACTGCTCTGCTCTATTCGGTCGGCGGTATCGGGCTCGGTTACTTCTTGCCGGTCTTGCTCTTACGCAGTCGCATCAGCCGCCGCCAGCAAGAGGTCATCAAAGCCTTGCCGGACGCGCTCGATCTATTGGTGATCTGCGTGGAAGCCGGTCTCGGTTTCGATGCGGCAATGGGTAAAGTCTACGAGAAGTGGGACAACGAACTCGCGCTCGCCTTCGGTCGCGTCCTGCGCGAGATTCAGCTGGGTAAGCCGCGCATGGAAGCTCTGAAGGATATGGCAGATCGTATTGATGTGCCAGACGTGAATACGTTTGTCGCGGCGATCGTGCAGGCGGAACAACTCGGTGTGAGTATGGCAAATGTTCTGCGCGTACAATCCGACCAGATGCGTATCAAACGTCGCCAACGCGCGCAGGAAAAAGCGCAACAGGCACCGGTGAAGATGATGATCCCGATGGTGTTGCTCATCTTTCCTTCGATCTGGATCGTGTTGCTGGGGCCGGCGGTCATCTTCTTGATGAACACGTCATCCGGCGGGGCATTCTAATTTTTCGCAGTAGACGAAAGTGAGTGACGAAAAGCCCGACGATGATCGGGCTTTTTTGATAAGACGTATGTGGCAACACTGGCGCGATACCCTGCTCGATTTGATCTTTCCGCCGCTTTGCCTGCATTGTGGGCGCGTTGATGCGATGTTTTGCGCGCGATGCTACGATCAGCTGGCACAACATCCCCTGCGTAGCACCCACACCCATCAAGATGGACTCACGATTTATGCAACGGGCACACACGCAGGCATCCTACAAAGCGCCGTACAAGCTTTGAAGTATCATGGCGTACGTACGATCGCGCCTTACTTAGCACAGCGTATGACCTTAATGATTACACAACAAAACCTGACATTTGACACCATCATTCCCGTGCCATTGCATACGCACCGCCTACGTCAACGCGGGTATAATCAAGCTAAAGACTTAGCCGATGCACTGGGCGAGCAGACCGGACATCCCGTCCAATCACAAGCCATCCGGCGCATCCGCGATACCCGATCACAGGTCGGGTTAGATTACCCGCAACGGCAGGCGAACATGCAAGATGCGTTCCTCGCCAGCGCAGAGGAGGTGCGCGGACAAAAAATATTGTTAATTGATGACGTGCAAACCACCGGGGCGACCCTCGTGGCTTGCGCGGATGCAATACACCGACAAGGTGCTGATGCGGTCTACGGCCTGACTGTGACGACCGCCTAATTAAACTAAACTTTTTACCGTAGGAGGTTGACCCATGAATTTGACTGTTCGTGGCAATAATATCCAAATCACCCCAGAATTTGAGGCGTATGTCGATGATAAATTGAGCAAGTTAGAGCGGTATCTCCCCAATATTGAAAGCCTCTATGTCGAAGTCAGCTTACAGAAGAGCAATCGTGGCCCCGATGTTGTCTCGGCTCAAATTACCTTACGCCATAATCGCGGGGCAATCCTGCGGACAGAAGAAAAACTCGATCGCGAAGATCGTAATACGGTCAAAGTAGCGGTCAACGCAGCTAGCGATAAGATGTACCGCCGTATCCGACGCTTTAAGAACAAGAAACGCAGTAAGCGAATGCGCGAAGCCTACGCCATGTCACAGGATGAATACACAATCGCTGAGCCACTGCCGGATGAAACCGACACGCGCGAGTACGACAATGTACCGGATACCGGTGTCGCGGTTGAAGACATCCTGCGGCGCAAGCAGGTGAACGTGATGGCGATGGCCGAAGAAGAAGCGATCGAACAGATGGAACTGCTCGGTCATGATTTCTTCATGTATTATAACCCCGACACAAGCGCAGTAAACGTCGTCTATCGGCGCAAAAATGGCGGCTATGGCTTGCTAGAACCCGTTCTGCAATAGAACCGCCCACTACATAAGCACAATCATCACGGGGGCGCAGGATGAACAATCGCGCGCCCCTGTGTGATTTTATCGGCGGCCACTCGCGATTACAGGAGTTCTAGCGCCCAGCATCCAGCGTGCTAGCACTATACGTTCACATCACTGTTCGGGCGCGGGGTCTTGTTGGCGCGCGCGTAAAAATTGATACTTGCGCAACTCGTACCAGCCCATCAAGACCGAGAGGCGCAAGCCGTGCCACCCTTCGCGATAACCGCCGAGATCGACATAACGCCACCAGAACTGCCGAAGCGGTTGTAAGATATAAGTGTGTGGGCGCGGTTGGATGCCCTGTTCATCTAAGGTTTGCGCTTCGAGACGGGCATAGTCGCGTTGCTTTTGCCGGAACTGGCGCACATCGGTGTAGTTATAGTGAATCAGATGTTGATTGAGCGTGCCTTCGTCGCCATCCAGCAAGAGGACTTCATGTACTTTGCGCTGGGGGTCGTAATGGGCTTTGCCGGCCCGCAGGAGTCGGAGTTGATAATCGGGATACCAACCGGCTGATTTGGTCAGCTTGCCGAAGAGATAATTATAGCGCGGGATACGCCAGGCGGCATCCCCCCCCTGTGTGATGACCAACCGAATCTCCTCAGCGAGTTCCGGCGTGACGCGCTCATCCGCATCGACGAACAGAATATAATCAGTATTCGCTTGTACCGCCTCGATCGCGTCGTTGCGTTGCTGGGCATAATTCTCGAATGGATGCTGGATGACGCGTGCGCCCGCCTGCCGCGCCAATTGCAGGGTATCGTCCGTGCTATGGCTATCGAACACAACCCGTTCGTCGGCGAAATCCAGCGTCTCCAGACAATCGACAATGTGATCAGCTTCGTTGTACGTGAGGACAATTGCAGTGAGTTTAGTCATGTCTGTGCCATTTCTATCACGGTCGTGTAGGCTTCGATTAAGTCCGATCGCTCGGTATGGGCGATTTTACGCCGCATCCCCCAGATCATCATCTGGCGGGCGAGTGCGCGCTTCCATGCCGGATAATGCTTGTCGAACAAATGCAAGCGACTGCGCCACAGGTCAATCACACTGCGCGCCTTCACCTGTCCAGTACTCTGCCCGCCTAGATGCACCACATGCGCCGCAGGCACGCATAGAATCCGCCAACCCGCCGCACGGATACGCCATTGCCAGTCAATTTCCTCGCAATACATGAAGAAACGCGTATCGAACATACCCGTCTGCTGGATGACCTCGCGCTTGAGCATCATCGTCGCACCCAGCATGAAATCAACGGCGAAAGGTGCGCTCGCCGCATAATGCGCCTGTGGATAACGCCCGTTGAAGCGCGAGTCGATCAAGCGACCGGGAGTCGGGAAGAACTCGACCCACAGTTGGCGCAAATCCGGGAAGGCGAAACCCGCATGTTGGAAGCTACCATCGCCGTAGGTCAAACGGGCCCCGACAACGCCGGTATACGCATCCGCCATCAAGGTGTCGAACAGGGTCTGCGTTGCGCCCGACTGGGTGAGCGTATCACAGTTCAACAGGTAGACCGCGCGCGGCAGAGCATCGGCGGGGGTCGTCGCATCGCCAAAACCCAGATAACGCAGGGCGTAGTTGTTACCGCCGGCAAAACCCAGATTCGCATCGTGGGCAATCAGGTCTACCTGTGGGAAATGCTCCCGCACAGCAGAGACCGTATCATCCGCCGACGCATTATCAATCACAATCACCTGCGCCGATAACGAACTTGACTCTAAGTCCGCATATAAGGTGTGCAAGGCATCCAGCAGAATATCGCGCACGTTCCACGATACGAGAATAACCGCTAAATCCATCAGTTGCCTAACTCTGCTAAGTTCAAGTCTGCCGCTTGCAAAAAGTCCAGATAATCGTCGAAATCAGCAGCGTTGACGCGCACCAATTCGCCATCGCCGAAGAGCGTCACCACTGTTTCCATAGCGAGTGTTGGGCGCGGGGTCGCGGTCGGGCGCGTGGGATCAGCAGTCACATCAGGGTCGGGCGTGGGGGTTGTCGCCACGTCCGGCGGTAAGAGCGCGTCCATCACGCCAGAGACGACATCGAGCGATGCCCCACGCGGGAAAACCAGCACGCCGTAAGGCACTTGCGCCGTATGTTCGACCCGTTCCAAGTCCGTGCGTGTTGCTGTGCGCCACATATCGCGCGGGATCGCCGCGCCGGTACAAGCGCCCGATTGCACGTTTTCGATCAATTCGTCGTAAGTGTCGTAGTCATCAATCGCGTTGAAATCCGCTAGATCGAAGCCCTGCGCGCGAAACGCCAGCAGGGGCAGTGTCCAGCTATAGAGATCATCGAGGCTCAACCGACAGTACGTCCCCTCAACGATCGTCTGATAATCGCCCTCGGCGCGCTCGTCTGCTTCTAGCGTATCATCAATGAACAGCGTCGCCCCTAATCCCAGTTCACCGTCCGCTTGCAAGGCGGCGGTCGCCACACCACAGTTGCGCGCTAAGGCGATCGCGTAGGATAAACCATCGACCCAGACCGCTGTCAGTTGTTCGCGGGGGGTGCATAAATCGGTCAACGCCTGTACGGCATCATCGCTCAGTGCTACATCAACCGCGAGATCGTCGTTCGCCGCCGCGATGAAATCTGCGAGAGTTTCCTCAGCCCCCTCTGCCGCCTCGAGATCAGGCGGGACGATCAACAAGCGCAGAGGATTTTGCGCGCTGAGACCGGCAGGAACAGCCGTCGGGATGTAAGGCAAAGCGGTCGAGATGCGCGTCGGCGTAGCGGATGGAATGCGCGTCGGTGGGGGTGGTTCGGTCGTCCCACAGGCGGCAATCACCAACAGGAGGAACATCATCACAGCAGGGTAGCGGTTGCGTCGTCCTCTAACGATGGATGGCATGCAATACCTCTCTCTGAGCAGATGAATATAGGATGACTATACCACGAATCATTCCGTTTCACTCCTTGTATCTGCGACTTGAATTTCGCGCGGGTCAACAAAGGCGTTCTGGAGCGAGACCGCCACTCCTTCATGAATTAAGCCTGCCCAGCACGTCTGCGGGTTCTCGACCGGAATCTCGTTCATGCGGATTGCCCCCCACACGACTGAGAAGGTCTGCGGTGGCAAATACTGGAACTCGCGTCCGGTATCCTCATCAGCGATTGTTATCAAGTTGTCATCTGTGCCGATAGCCCAGCGCCATGGGAAGGACTGAAGTGAGGCATCACACTGGATACCGACGCGCCACGCGCCCGGTTCTTCCAGCGCCCCCAGTGACGATGCGATCTGGTCATACTCGTAGACTGTGCCGGGGGCGGGTCCCGTCGTGCGGATCGGCACATCACTGTAATTGTGTACTGTCAGGCGGAAGACCAGCATCTCACCGAGTGGCACTGTCACCAGACGTACGTCGAGTTCATCGGGCAGGTCTGGTAGCGGGATGGTCGCGCCCGTGGTTGCCAGATCACTGGCATACCGGGGCTGGTACTCGCCGACAGTGTACAGTACTTCCGTATCGACAAACTGTGGCGAAATCTCAGCGCGGGGTTTGCCCCCAAGCGCAATTGTCAGATCACGCACGCGCCGCACCCGTTGCCCTTCGGCATCCTGCGCGACGGCAATCACGTTATACGTGCCATCCGGCGGCGGGTCTTGCCCTAGATCGACCCCGCCATCATAGTCAAACGTGTAGCGTCCGGCTTCACCCTCGCGCGAGCCTTCGCGGCGTTGGGCAATCGGTTGTTCGATGCCCTGCTCATCCAGCAAAAAGACGCGCAAATCAGCCGCTTTTTCTAAATAGACGTTGATGAACACACGATCATCAACCCCGTCTTGATTAGGTGTGAAGACATCCGTGCCAATGGTGAAAGTCGTCAGCAAGGGCAAGGGCGCATCTGCGTCCGTAATTGTCAGTGTACCGGTGCGTTCCTCGCGTTCGTCGGCAGTCTCTGCGATGAAACGCCACGTATACCTGCCATCCGGGATCAAGCGCCGTTCAATCTGCACGTCATCGGGGAATTGCTCATCCGGAAGCGTGTATCCATCGACCACACCGCTGAACGCCACGCGATAATCCTGCCCGATGCGTGGCTCATCTTCGCGGAAGCGATACACGCGCTCATCTGCGCCTTCCAACACGATAGAGATCGTCGCGTTACGCGCCAGATCATAGGTGAAGAAGGTAATATCATCGTCACCATCAGCATTCGGGGTGATCGTCGCTTGCTCGAACTGGGCGGCAAGGATTAAATCAGTCGGCGGTTGTAATACAATCATCCCCACCCCGAACACCACCAGCATACCCACCAGCGCAGCAATAATGGTGATGCCTATTGGAAGACGCATAACTCTTTATCCCATCTTGACTATCTTACACAACAAGGGCTAACGAAAGCGCATTCAGTCTACAAATTCGGCACACACACAGCAAGTGGCAAACGCTTGTCGTAGGCTAATATTATGAGTACACTACCATACTCTATCTTGTTCGATCAGTTCCCAGAGTTAAACCAAACCACCATGACAGAATTTGATACCCACGTCGCCTTCGATGCGATACCAGATGCAACCCCCGACGATGGGATTGTACAATTGCCAGTGATCCTGATGCAAAGCGCAGTCGTCTTCCCGCATACGATTAACCCCCTGCCCATTGACGGCGATAAAGATTACAACAAGCTCGCCGCACAACACGCCATCGACCACCAGACAACCGTCATTCACTGTCGGCTTCCGCATGCGATGAACCGCAGTCCCCTGCTCCAACAAATCGAAACGATCGGTACCGAAGTCGCCGTGATGGACATCACCCAGCCCGAAGACGCAATGACGCTGATGATGGTACAGGGACGACGACGGGTGCAAATGCTCGAAATCGTGCAGGAATACCCGTTCATCATAGCACGCGCCCGCTTGCTGACGAACACTGTGCGAAATGCCGGGGAAGTCGCCACCGCAGAAGATTGGGCGCTCGATCTCTTCGGCGAGATCATAGCGCACACCCAGATGATCCCCGACGAAATCGAAGATTTTATCTACGATATTGATGATCCCGCGATGACCTGTGATATTCTGGCATCAGCAGTACCCTTGCCCGCCGCCACGCGCCAATCACTGCTGGATGAAATCGTGCTGGATGATCGTTATACATTGTTGCTAGATATTCTCCAGCAAGAAGTGAACGCGCTGGACGTGCGCGAGAATGTGAACGCACAAGTACAGGATGAGATCACGCGGGTGCAACGCGAGATGTACCTGCGCGAGCAGATGCGCGTGATTCAGCAAGAGTTGGGCGAGGGCGAGGGCTTCGAACGGGACGCGCTCGCCCTGCGCGATCGCATCGACACAGCCGCCCTGCCCGACACAGTACGCACCCAAGCCCTGAAAGAACTCGCCCGCCTGCATATGATGTCACCGATGTCGCCCGAATCAGGGGTGATCCGCACGTATCTCGAATGGGTTCTCGATCTACCGTGGGGACATACGAGCGCGGATAATCTCGATCTCGATCATGCGCGGCGCATCCTCGACGACCAGCACTACGGGCTAGAGACTATCAAAGAGCGCATCCTCGAACATATCGCCGTGCGCCAGCTAGCCGGCGATGCGATGCGAACGCCGATTATCTGCTTCGTGGGGCCGCCGGGTGTGGGTAAAACGTCGCTGGGCAAGAGCATCGCACAGGCACTCGGGCGCGAATTCGTGCGCGTCAGCCTCGGCGGGGTGCGTGATGAAGCCGAGATTCGCGGGCATCGGCGCACGTATATCGGCGCGTTGCCGGGGCGCATCATCCAGACGATGAAACGCGCCGGCACGAGTAATCCGGTCTTCATGCTCGATGAAATCGACAAGATGAGCGAAGATTATCGGGGCGACCCAGCCGCCGCCCTGCTCGAAGTGCTCGATCCTGAACAGAATCACGAATTTGGCGATCACTATCTTGAGATGCCCTATGACCTGTCACAGGTGATGTTCATCGCCACCGCCAACGATCTCTACCCGCTACCAGAAGCGCTTGAAGACCGGATGGAGATCATCGAGTTCAACGCTTATACCGGCGAAGAGAAGCTCGAAATTGCCAAACGCTTCTTGATCCCCAAACAGTTGCAAGCACACGGCTTATCCGATCACGGCATCCAACTGTTAGACGATGCAGTGCGCCATGTCATCGAGCACTACACGATGGAAGCCGGTGTCCGCAATCTGGAACGCGAACTGGCGAACATCTGCCGCAAGCTGACAAAGCGCGTCGCCATGCAGAAGAAGCACCCCAAACGCATCACTGCCAACATCGTCGAGCAATATCTAGGGCCACCGCAGTTGATCGACTCGCACTTGATACAGGAAGATAACATCGGTTTAGCGACGGGCTTGGTGTGGACATCTGCCGGCGGTGACATCCAGATTATCGAAGCATCGCTCTTGCCGGGTAAAGGCAACCTGACACTCACGGGGCAATTGGGCGACGTGCTCCAGGAATCAGCGCAAATCGCTCTGAATTACATGCGGGCGCGTGCCGATGATCTGAGCGTGCCACACGATGATTTCGATGCCTATGATGTTCACATCCATCTGCCAGAAGGCGCAGTGCCTAAAGACGGCCCATCAGCAGGTATCACGCTCGCGACAGCGATTATATCGGTCTTCACCGAGCGCAAGATTCGCTGTGACGTGGCGATGACGGGCGAAGTCACTCTGCGCGGGCACATTCTCGGCGTAGGCGGGGTGAAAGAGAAAGTGTTAGCGGCGCGGCGACGGGGCATCAAGCATGTGATCCTGCCGGAGGACAATCGCAAAGATTTAGCCGATTTGCCCAAGAAAGCCCGCCGCGATATGACGATTCACTTCGTCAAGCACATGCAAGCCGTGATGGACATCATGCTAGCGGACGCGCCTGATTATCGTCAGCGCGATCATGATGTAGAGGACGATGACGCGGACTTCGCCTGAGCGCATCAGGCAAAATCGCTGACGACGACAAGCAAACTGGTGAAAAACCACAGCGTGCTATAGAGCAGGACGCGCCGCTGACGACGCTGGGCGGCATAGAGGATGATGGCAATCTGTAGCCCGACGATGAAGCGCAGGATGCCGAGTGGCTCGCGGTAGGTCGAGAAGGGGACGAAAGGCATGATAGCGACTGTCGTCAGCAAGAGCGTCGTCAGGATACCCCACCCGCGCCGATTGCTAGACGGTCTATCGCCGGCACGCACCTGCTGTGTATAACGCCAATCCGCCCAACATTGCCCGATTGCCCACAGAGTGGGCACGACGACAAATATCCCGACCAGCAGAATGAAGGCGATCAAAGCTGTCATATCCCGCGCACGGATGGCGGTTATAGCGATACGCACCACGCCCATGAAGGGAATCGGCTCGAAGCCTGTCGCGCCACCGCCACCACTGCCAATGCCCGGCGTGCCGAAAACCGCCAACAATACCCCCTGCCACGCCAGAAATGGCAGGATAATCATCCCGCCGAACAGCGCCGCATTCCGCCAGCGTCGATCATAAAGCAGGTGCAAGCCATAGGCAAAAGGAATGAACAGCGCGGTCTCTTTGCTGAGCGCCGCCAGTGCGAAAACCAGCGCCGCCCTGCGCCACTGTTGCTGCTGCATCAGATAGATGCCGCCGATCGCTAGCCCGTAGGCAAGTGTCTCGGTGGTGGTCAGGCGTGCCGCACCGAACACACCCAGCGATAGCGCATAGCCCAGCGCAAACCAGCGACTCACGCCGTAGTGTGCCAACAACTCCTCAAGTAGATACGTTCCGCCGGCTAGTGCCAGCAGATTCACCAGCAAGAGCGCATATGGCAAGAGCGCCGATTGTCCCAGCGCGACACCCCACCCCAGCACCGACAGTAACATGCGTTGCGCCCGATAAGCCGGGCGATCGACATAAGGGGCGGCTTCTGTGCCATAGCGGGCGAGATAATACACAAATTGACCGTCGTAGCCCTCGTCACTGTATGCCGATGCCTGTAGAGCATCGGGCGCGAAGCGTTCGCCCAGCGTGACCCACGCCAGTGCAGTATCGTAAGCGAGGGCGACCGCTACGGCATAAATGGCACACAATACAGTCACCCAGACGAAGGGACGAAAAAATAAACCTGTGCGGAGACGGGACATCAGCGTATTATCCTGTGTGGATGTAATCAAGCTATATTGGTTCTTTCGTATCTTGCGTGGTCAAGCTCTTTTTGTTCCCTCTTTTGAAAAAAGGGAACGCCAAAACTTTTACTTTTTTGAACGCAATGCGTTCAAAATGAACAAGGTCAACCTTGTGGGGGTGCGGGGGCAAAGCCCCTGCAACAAAAACCACGCGAAATCCCAAAGAGCCACTATATTTTAACCGATGGGTGGGTGATTTCACATGAATAGTGCGACACAATCCCGCTTGGCACGCGCCCTTAGTTTCGTTGTGCTAGCTGGTCTCCTGACATATTTTACGTTTGGCTTGAGCTTCAACGGAATCTTATTGCCAGCCACGCTACAAGTCTCGGCAATCGTGCTGACTATCGTCTGGCTCGGGTGGTTGGGCTGGCACATCCGACGCGCCGGCCTGTGGTATCGCACGCCGCTGGATGGCCTGTTCGTCCTGTGGGGCTTGAGCATCGTCGCGACGATTGCCGTTCAGCATCTTGTACTGGGCGAAACCACGATCTGGCGGCGAAGCATCGAAGCGGTGTTCTACCTGATCTTATACATGCTGATCTGGTTCTTGCTGACCGATTTGCTCGCAAACGGCGCGTTAGAGCGACAAACGATCATCAGCGCTTTGCTCTTCGCTGGCTTAATCGTGATGATCTTCGCTTATCTACAGGTGTGGGTCGCCTTCCAGCGCGGTTTCCCCGATGGTATCCCGCGTCCAGTGAGCGTGATCGGCAACAGCAACGCGCTGAGTACCTATCTCATGATTTTGTTGCCCTTCGCGCTGATGCGGGCACTACAGGCGCGACAATTACTCGTCCGCATGACCTTATCGGGCTACGCGATTGCGCTGGTTATCATGCTCGGTCTGGCGCGCTCGCGCGGGGCACTGCTGGCGATGGTCGCGGCGGTGGGCGTGTTCGTCCTGCTCTATCTGCTGGAGCGTGGCTTACTCGCGCCGGCCGACCTACGTCGCTGGTTCAAGGCCCAATCACGCACGATCAAGATCACACTGATGAGCGTTCTAGGGGTAGCGACCGCTGGCATCGGCGCACTCGGCTATTATCTGTATGCATCGCTAGCCTTATCCGGACGCTCGCTCACCATGCGTACTTATTTGTGGGAAGCGGCGCTAGAGATGTATCAGCAGAGTCCGCTCATCGGTGTGGGTTTATACACTTACGGGCGACACCTGCCGCGCTACGATTCGATCCCGCCGGGGCAACCGCAAGCACACGCACACAGCCTACCCTTGAATATACTGGCTGAACTGGGCACGCTGGGTCTGCTGGTCGCGCTGGTGAGTGTACTGGTGCTGGGGGTACAATGGGTCAAGAACTGGCGCACACTCGCCCAGCAAGCGACAATCACGACACGCTTATCCGGCGATATGGCGATCATGATTGCCGGGAGCGCGGCACTGACTGGCTATGGCGTGCATCACCTACTCGATACGCCAGCGATGATGCCATTGATCGCCGTCTTGGGGATTATCCTGCTCGCGCTGGTGATCTTTCCCTTTGCGCCGCGGGAGATGAAGAACCCGCTCCGGCGCATCGGGCACCCGATCGGCATGGCGGTCTTCGCGCTGGTACTAATGAGCGCGACAGCCTGGCAGGTGCGCGTCTATGACCAGTATTACGCGACTCTCAGCGGGTATCTGGACGACGGGCAAGCCTTCACCGCTGCCGAAGCCCTCGACGCTGTGATTGCCGCCGATCCCCAGCAACGGGCATACATCCTGCAACAAGCGTATCTCTACGGCTTAGCCGCCAGCACCGGCGATGATGTCGCATTGAGGCGGGCGATTGCCGGTTATGAGCGGTATACAACGCTTGAGCCGACCCATGCACAGGGCTGGTCGAATCTGGCGGCGTTGTATTATCAAGCGGGCGATCGTATCCAAGCGCGTATGGCTATCGACACGGCGATTCAATATGCGCCGGACTGGTCACCATTCAAGCGTCAGCGCAATATTTACGCCAATGCCCTGCGCGATGCCCCCGACCAAGCGCCGACGGAAGCGCCACCGAACCGCGACGGAGCGAACTGGTCGCGCTTTCAGTATTTGCGTGACGTGCTGGACGACGAGTATTTGCCACAGGTCGGGTGGGGTAATCGCTGAGGTGGCTATAGACACATCACCACACACATCGCACGTAGTCTATCAAACGAGGTGACTTATCACACAGGATTCTACAGCCACGCAATCAACGCTGGATTTCAATCGTGTACTGCCGATATTCGCGCTGGTGTTCGTTGATGTGCTAGGGCTGACGGTTATTCTGCCGTTATTGCACCTGTACGGCGCGGCATACGGCGCGACTCCGGTACAGATCGGGCTAGTGGCGGCGGCATTCCCGATGGCGCAGTTGGTCGGCGTGCCGCTGATGGGCGCGTTGTCCGATCGCTTCGGGCGTAAGCCACTCTTGCTCATCAGCCAGATAACGACCTGCATCAGTTTTATCATGCTAGGGCTTGCGCCATCACTGGCGATTGTGATTTTGTCACGCGTGATCGACGGCTTATTCGGCGCGAATATCGCCACCGCACAGGCGGCACTGAGCGACATCACCGACGAGAGTACACGCGCGCAGGGCCTCGGCTTGACGGGCGCGGCATTCGGGCTAGGCTTCATCTTTGGGCCAGTGATCTCGCTCTTCGCGCTAGAAGCCAGCGACAGCCTCGCTGTACCGGCACTCTCAGCGGCGGGCTATTCGTTCCTGTCGATCCTGCTGACGCTTTTCATATTTGAAGAGACCCTACCGTCCGATAAGCGCGGACGCACACAACAGAGTCGTCGCTTTAATCCGCTGGTGCTGGCGCGTTATATCGTCAATCCACGTGTGAATATCTTGCTGGTGCTGATGTTCGCCCAGCAGGTGATTTTCTTCGGCTTTGAGACGCTTCTCGGTCTCTTTTTACTCAGTCGGCTCGGTCTGCTGGGGACGGGGAGCGCGTTGATCTTTCTCGTGGTCGGGCTGGTGCTGGTGATGGTGCAGGGACGGTTCATCGGCATCTGGGCGCGACGCTACGGCGAGAGTCGTCTGGTGCAGGCGGCATTGGGGTTGCTCGCGCTGAGTCTGGTGCTGGTGGCGTTAACGCCGTCGTCGCCGCATCCGTTCTACGTCGAGCGCATCACACAAGCACAATTGACCGAGCAAGCGCCAACGAGTACGGAAGCGATCATCGGTGATCTGAGCATCATCCTGCCTGCCGAGCAAAATCGGGGCATTGGCGGCATCCTATGGCTGACGCTAGCCGTGATTCCGCTGGCAGTCGGCGCGGGTTTGATCCGCCCCAACTTAAACAGCCTGATGACCAAACGCGTCGATAAAGGTGAGTACGGCAGTATCCTAGGCGTGAGTTCGTCGTTCGTCAGCGCGGCGAACGCCATCGCGCCCCTCGCCGGTGGTTTGCTCTTCCAGCAATACGGCGCGTCGATGCCCTTTTTGCTGGGGGGCGCGTTGATGGCGGGCTTATTCGTCCTCAGCCTCGTACTCGTGCGCGATTGAGACCGTACTCGTGCGTATCTTCAAGGCTTATTTCGCATCATTGGCGTTATGATGATGACATAACCGGCGCTTATACGAATAAAGGACAGCTATGCTCAAGAATTTGACGATTGATCGCACGATCATCATCATCGCGTTTTTGTCGCTGTTTGCGATGGCCCTGCGCGTGCCCGTCGATACCGATACATGGTGGCATATCCGCAGTGGTGAACACACGCTGAGGGAAGGCTTCATCCAGCAAGACCCCTTCTCGCACACGTACGCCGGTGCCGACTGGATTAACCATAGCTGGGGCGCGCAACTGATGCTCTACGCGACGTGGCGCATCGGCGGTGACGTGGGCTTAGCCCTATATACGGCTCTGCTGGCAGTCGGCGGCATGGCGATGCTCTACCCGATTTGCGCAGGCAACAACTACATTCGGTCATTCGCGCTGGTGTTAGGGGCGGCGACAGCGGCGGTCTTCTGGTCAACCCGTCCGCAGATGTTCTCGTTCTTCTTCAGCACGGTCGTGCTGTATCTGGTATATTCTGCCAAGCAGGGACACACGCCGCGCTTCTGGTTATTGTTGCCGTTGATGTGGCTGTGGGGCAATTTGCACGCCGGCTATTCGATCGGCTATTTGTTTCTGTTCGCGTTCATCGTCGGCGAAGGCTTCAATATGGGCTTAGCGACAGATGACCAGCGCCTATCACCGCGTGCATGGCGACAATTACTGCTCTTCGGTCTGCTGTCGATTCCACTCTTGATGCTATCGCCCTATACGTATCAGACGCTTCTCGTGCCCTTCGATACCGTCTCGATTGACGAATTGCGCGCATTCATCCAAGAATGGAACTCGCCGAACTTTCAGGGGCGCGAGACCTATCCGTTCATCGCGCAGGTAATGTTGCTGTTCGGGCTATTATGGGCGAGTCGGCGTGATTTCGATTGGTCGAGTTTCTTCTTGCTGATCGGCACGTTTTTCCTCGCGCTGTCGTATGCGCGCAATATCGCCGTGTTCGCAGTCGTCGCCACCCCGATCCTCACACAGCATGCCGATGACGTACTCGAACGCCTGAACCTGACCTTGAAGACGCGAACAGTCGTCGCGCCCCGTGTGGGACGACGCAACGGATTATTGATTGGCGCAGTGGCAATCGTCGTGTTGATCTATGCCGGATCAATCCTCGCGCCAGCCACCCGCGAGCCGGCGCAGGCGCAAGTCCTGCCCGTCGCGGCGGCACAATACTTGAACACCAACGACCTGCCAACGCAGATGTTCAACAGTTACAATTGGGGCGGCTACTTGATGTTCACCGCGCCCGATTACCCAGTCTTCATCGACGGGCGCACTGATCTCTACGGCAGTTTTCTACAGGTCTATCTCGATACAACGCTCGCCCGGGACGGATGGCGCGATGTCTTTGCGGAATACGACATCGGGCTGGTCGTTGTCGAAAACGGAGTCGCGCTCGATAGCGCCTTACGCGACGAGGCGGGCTGGTCGCTGGTTTACGAAGATGATCTCGCAGTGATCCACACACGGGACGAGGCTCAGGCTGATGAAACCAACTGAACTAGGACGTTTACTGGGCGATTTTCGCCTGCTGGTGATCTTATTCATCGTCTTTCGCCTCGTGCTATACCTCGCCTATGAACCCGTCCTGCAACAGACGGGCGAGCGCGGTATCGGCACCGGTGGCGATCGCTTGTATCACTACGCGCTGACCGCACAAGCTGACAATAACCTGTATCCTTTCCGCGATTGGTGGAGCGAATTCCCGCCCCTCTGGTATTTGACGACGACCAGCGTCTATGTGTTGCTGGGCGATAGCGCCAACTATACCAACTGGTCGCTGATGCTGGGGATGATCGTGCTTGCGTCCGAAGTTGGCGTGTTGGTGATGCTCCGGCAGATTGGCACACGCTTACACGGAGCGACGACCGGCATAGCGCTCGCGTGGGTTTATGCCTTACTCGCCCTGCCAGCTGTGTTCATGTGGTGGAACTTCGACACGCTGGTGACCTTTGCGCTCTTGTTGGGCGTGTGGTTGCTCTTGCGCCGACAGGATTGGCGGGCGGTGCTGGTGATTGCGATCGGTGCGCTGACCAAATTCGTGCCGTTTCTGGTGTTTGGCGCGGTGATTCGCTTCTTCACGCCTCAGCGCGCCGTTAAAGTGATTGGCGTATCGCTGGGCGTGTTCGCGCTGGCGTATGTGCCACTGTTCATCATCAACAGCGATTTCGCGCTCATCTCACTGACGGCGCAGTTTGGCAAGCCCAGTTACCAGACCGTGTGGGCGATCATCGATGGCAACACCACGACCGGCAACTTCGGCACGATCGAAAGCCATCTGACCGTCGAAGGGGTCAACGATGGAGTCGGCGACCGTAACCCACCCGTGATTCCGTCGTGGGTGCGGTTAGGCATCGCTGGTATTATCGGACTCGTGGTCTTGCTCCGTACCCGTCGCACGGACGAACTCGGCTTCGTCGCCTTCGTGGGTATCACGCTGGTGATTTTCTATTTGCAGTCGCAGGGCTGGTCGCCACAATGGTTGACGCAAGTCATCGTGTTGTTGCTGCTCGTATTCCCGACGCGCAACGGCGTATTAGTCGCCCTGCTGTTGAGCACGCTCGCCTTCCTCGAGTATCCTTTTATTTTTCTACGGACGGGCGATGGTATCATAGACCCTGATGGACAATACTATATGGCGTGGGTGCTGGTGGTTGCGCTCCGCACGCTGACGCTGGTAGGGGTCGCGCTCGCGTTTTATCGCAAGCTCATCCAGCAACCGAATCCGACCTTAATCATCACAAAATCCTGAAAGAGACGATGCGATATGAGCCGAATTATGCAAGCGTGGGAGCAAGTCCTGCGCGATGCGGTCGCTAGCGATTACGACGACCAACAACACGCTTTATTCCAGATTGGGCTAGTGCTACAGCGCCATAACCCGCACATCATCCCAGACTCGGACGTTTACGAGGAGACGCTCTCGCGCGAGTTAATGCGGTTGACGCTCAATCATCAGCGCCAGCGCGACGCGGTCGATTATCTGGTGACACTGGTCAGCAACAAGCCCGCATCTGCTGATGCGTTCATCTATGCGATGAGTAACGCACAACCTTTGATTCTAGCCGAGCCGCTGATCGCTTTAATCACACGTAAGGGCGCGACGCTCAGCGATGATGCCGCATATCAGGCTTTGATGGCGCTGGAAGGCATCCTCAAGTACGGCGCTGAAGCAGAGTCAGAACAGGTCATCGAGTCCGATATTTACACGGTGATCGACGATTGGGCTGACCGTGACGACGCGCTCCTCGGCGACAAAGCTGACAATGTTCTCGACAAGCTCGATGATTTGGCAGAGGATGAGGATA
>DAOTTV010000116.1:0-26660 GCA_034437755.1 Anaerolineae bacterium
ATCATCGACCTGCCGTGAGACGCGCTCAGGCGACGTATCGCTGACGGGCGCTTGCGTCGGTGTTATAGCGCTCGCATCGTCTGGCACTACGGGCACATCATCGATCTGCCGTGAGACGCGCTCAGGCGGCGTATCGCTGACGGGCGCTTGCGTCGGTGTTGTGTTGCTCGCATCGTCTGGCACTGCGGGCGCATCATCGACCTGCCGTGAGACGCGCTCAGGCGGCGTATCGCTGACGGGCGCTTGCGTTGGTGTTGTGTTGCTCGCGTCGTCTGGCACTGCGGGCGCATCATCGACCTGCCGTGAGACGCGCTCAGGCGGCGTATCGCTGACGGGCGCTTGTGCTTGCGTCGGTGTTGTAGCACTCGCCTCGTCTGGCACTGCGGGCACATCATCGACCTGCCGTGAGACGCGCTCAGGCGGCGTATCGCTGACGGGCGCTTGCGTCGGTGTTGTAGCGCTCGCATCGTCTGGTACTGCGGGCGCATCATCGACCTGCCGTGAGACGCGCTCAGGCGGCGTATCGCTGACGGGCACTTGTGCTTGCGTCGGTGTTGTGTCGCTCGCGTCGTCTGGTACTGCGGGCGCATCATCGACCTGCCGTGAGACGCGCTCAGGCGACGTATCGCTGACGGGCGCTTGCGTCGGTGTTATAGCGCTCGCCTCGTCTGGTACTGCGGGCGCATCATCGACCTGCCGTGAGACGCGCTCAGGCGGCGACTCATCGCCATCATCATCGTTACTCGATGACTCGCTATCCGAGGGCGGCGTTGACGATTGCCGCGACTCGTTGCCACGCGGCACGTCGATCACAGCACCGCGTCGCCGCCGTGTGGGACGATCAGGCGGGGTCGGTGGCGGGGTCTCGCTCTGCTCAGACCGCCGCTGAAGCCGCTGGCGGTTGATCTCTTTTTGTGATGGCTCGACGGGGAAAGTCGTCCCCGCGCCAATCGGCGGGTCATCGGCGGGGGCTTCCGCAGGCGGTGCCTCGGCATCATCGTCAGCAGAAGCATCGGGGTCATGCGCCGATAGAATGCGTAATAAGCGCGGGTCGATGTTGTCATCAGCGGGCGCGGGTTGCCCTGTCGGCGGTGGTGTTGTCGGGCGCGGCGGCGGGGTGACGCGCTCGCGCTGTATCGGTTGAACTGGCGGAAGCGTGGGCGCGTCTGGCGTTTCATCCAGCGGGGGCGGCGCTTGTACACCGTCTGCCGGTAGCTCGCCGGACGGGTAATAGCGTGCAATGTGTTTGCGTCCGAAGTCACGCATCTGCAAGCCGATCGGACGATAAAGCCGTTTCTTCGCCATTGCGATTCCCCCTCTCGATAATGGTGCTTACTTCCAGCGGACTTCAAAGCCAGCGTGCGCCACTTCGATTTCCTCAAAGGCGAAGGCTTGCGAGTCCGTCTTGAGCGTGGGGCCTGTCCATTTGATCGGATAAGCCTGATAGAAAACCCACGACGCGAATTCTTTGTGCGAAATATCGTACATCACGACTTCGATGTCCTGCCGTGCCGCTTTAATCGTCTGGTCTTCGACTTTCAAATACCACACATAGAGCAGGCTACGCTTGGTCAGCCCACGCTTGAGCTTGAGCGTCCCCGCGTTGACGCGCACCGGCAGGCGATGAATGTAGCGGTTCTGTCCGCCCTCTTTAATATCTTGCGTCTCGACCTGCAAAGTCGGCAGGGTACACTCGGTAAAGGCGGCGACATCTTCGTTATTGATGCGAATCGTGAAGCGAAACGCGGTGTTCACTTCATATGTGCCGATTCGTCTATTCTCAGACATAGGTCAACCCTCGTTCTCACACTTCATCGGACGGGCACGGGATGCTCGTCTAGCGGGCGCGGCGTTCGCGCTCGATGCGTAAATCTTCCTGCAATAACTCCCACACACGCTTCATCACGCGGCGCGTCAGCTGTTCTTCATCGTCGCGCAGGGGTTTGTCGCTCTCGTTGCTGTTATCGGTCATGGGTCACCTCACCCGACGATTTGTACGTGCTGATGACCACAGTTGGGGCATGTGATTTCAATCGTCACATCGTCAACCGCGTTGATCTGTTCGTACAGCGTCTTGAGATACGCCAGATCCGTGGCGAACATGCCTTCGATCACCGCTGGCGTGATTGCGGATAGCGTGCCCAGTTCAACCACTACATTCGCGAGCAAGACGACGATCAGATAGGCTTCGTTGGCTTGCACGCGCGGGTCTTCCAGCGGGGCGATTTCGTCACGCACAGTCGCCACCCGCATGATACCCTCCCGATGTATATGTCCATCGTCATCCACATAACCCCGTGGCAAGATGAAACGATACTCCGTTTGTAATACCATGCGAGTGCGCTCCTTGTGTCAGACGGTAACGATTATTTCACACGGACGATGTATTCGTGTGCTAAGATCATCTCTTCCACGCCGAACGCGTTCGAGTCCGATTGTAGTTGCGGCCCTGAGACCTTGACGGGCCATGCCCGTTCAAAATTCCAGCGCGCCACTTCGTTCAGCGTTTGGTCGAACATGATGATCGAGCCATCGGCGCGTGCGCCTTCGACATTGCCATCTTCGACCATCTTGCGCCAGTTCCACACGTCCATTGATTTCGTGATCCCACGCTTGAGCGTGATGTTATCCCACTTCAAGCGACCGGGCAACTTCTGCACGACTTCTAGCCCCTGCTCGTTGACGACCTTGTGTTCGATCACTTCCGTCTCAGAGCCGAGACCCGCCACTTCGGTGAAGTAGCCTTGGATTTTCCCTTGTACTTCTACGCCAAAATGAAACCCTACTAGCGGGTCAGTATCTCTCACTGGCATTACTTATCTCTCCTTGCACATGATGTTTATGAGTCAATCATTCAACGATTATTCAGCGTCCGGGCCAGCCCATTGCTTGACGCGGAAAATCACGAATTCAGCCGGTTTCACGGGCGAAATCCCGATCTCGACCACCAGTTGCCCCGCATCGCGCACTTCCGGCGGGTTGGTCTCAGTATCACACTTAACGTAGAACGCTTGCTCCGGTGTCGTGCCGAAGAGCGCACCCGTGCGCCAGACCAGCTTGAGGAAGGATGTCACATCGCGGGTGATACGCGCCCACAGGTTGGCATCATTCGGCTCGAAGACCACCCACTGCGTGCCACGTTCGATGCTCTCTTCGATCATGTTGAAGAGGCGACGGACGTTGACATAGCGCCATTCCGGATCGCTGGTGAGGTTACGTGCGCCCCATACGCGGATACCGCGCCCGGGGAAGGTGCGAATGACGTTGACGTTGATCGGGTTGAGCATGTCGTGCTCGCCCTTGGTGACGTGCATATCAAGATCGAGCGCGCCGCGCAGGACTTCGTTCGCCGGTGCTTTGTGGACACCGCGTTCGTTATCGACACGGGCGAACATCCCAGCGATATGACCACTGGGGGGTACGGAACGGGTGCGCCCACCTTCGCCGGTCACATCCGCAATCTGAATCCACGGGTAGTACATTGCCGCGCGCGAGGTATCGAAGGGCAGGCTATTGCGCCATTCTTTGACCTGTTGCGGGGTCAGGCGTGGCGGTGCATCTAAGATCGCGTAGCAGTAACGCACCAACTCGCAGTAATCGACGATTCTGGATTGAATCGACTTGATGCCCATCAGGTCGATCTCCCCCTTTTCGTAGCTCATCATCAAATCTGGCACGGCGATCATCGTCACATCGTCGATCGCTTCCAGACCGGATAAACCGGTACGCTCGGTAGTATCGCCCTGATAATCTTTGACCGTGACTTCTTTGGTCTTCATCGCGCCACCGTCAAGCTCGTAAGTGCCGTCGGACGGCACGACATCGGTCTTGCCCTTGACTTCGACAAAGACCAGCTTCGACTGCTTTTGCAGGACTTCGACGACGTTTTCCTTAGCGCCTTCATCCAGCGTCAAGCTGTCGTAGGCTTCGACAACTTCGCCGCCTTGTTCAATTTCTAGCTTGAAGTGCGTGGGGGGCGGCGCGTCTTTCTTACTGCTACTGCTGGATTTGGACGATTTGCTATCGTCGTCGCTGTCATCGTCCTTGCCGCTTTCCAGCGCGGGCGGTTGGATGGCGCTGACCGTGACGGAGAGATTATTGCCGATCGGGCCGCCTTCCTTCGCCTTGAAGGTCAGGGTCGTGCGACTACTGCCGGCGCTCGGCACGCTGACGGTCGCCGGTTCTGCGAGGTCGGGGTCTGCCGAGCCTGCCATCGTCTTGACGCTGATGATATAGGCACGACCGCCGCCATTCTGGAAGTAGCCATAGACTGAGTCCGGCATGTAAGCATCTTTGTGGAACTCACCGAATTTAGCGACATACTGGCTCCAATTGGTGACTAGAATCGGCTTGCCGGTCAGGTCGTGGGTTTCCCCATTGCGCTCTTCCTGTGCCTTCACGGTATAACCGACAAAAGCCGCGACCGCCGTCCCCACCGCTTCGATCGGGCGTGGGCCACTGCTGACTTCTTCCATATATACGCCGGGAGATAAGTAATTTGGCATTTCAAAACTCCTTATAAACTGGATATTTGGTCTGACGAAACGGGCTTAAAATACTCAAATGGCATCGTGTTGCACATCGTGCGCGGGTCACCTCCTGCTATCGCCTTAGCGGTCATCTTCATCTGATTGCCGAGACCGCCCACCTTTAAATGTCTCGGTTTTACCGATACCGACTTTCGCATCGCCGGGCGAGGATGTCGGGCCGACGCTGAGCGTCCGACCGTCTTGCATCACCAATGGTGATTCAAGCGCCAGCTGGGTATCGAGGGCCAGGGTAAACACCACGGTAAATCCGAGGTGCATATCATTATCAACAACGCTCCAAATATCGGTCAGGTTCGGGTTGTAATCATCCCGACTGCCGATGAAAACGGGGATGGTATAGGGTTGGTTTTGCATCGTGCCGATACAATTTTCCGGCTCTAACAGGCGCACTTGCGAGAAGGCTTGCAGGGCGCGCCACATCAGCAGATGTTCATCGCGGATGTTGTTGCCGGGGGCCCACGCCGTAATCAGGTAATACAGATCGAAGCGACGCGGGGCGAGTTCGCGGCGGATTGCCGGTGTCGGGCGGCCGCTCTCGTTGATCAAGCTCTTGCTGTAGTCCAAATCCATGTTGCGTAACTTCTTATTTTCGCGCACATCAAAGCACCAGCAATTGATCGACGGCGTGCTGAGCTTGCCGCTCCATTCGCGGTTGGGTTGATCGAACACGATTTGCACGTCCGGCTTCTGGATTTTGCCGACATCGCGCAGGACTTGTTCGATTGTGCTATCGAGGTCATGTAACATTTAATTCATCCGTTGATAGTCTTCATCAAATAAGCGTCCCATCTTTTGATGTTCACGCCGGACAGCATGGTGTAAGTGATGCGCTGTGATCACGCCACCATCCGCAACTGCGAGGAACGCCGCCGCTAGCACGACATTCTTAATGTTGCCTCCTGCAAGGTTATAGCGTTTTGCCAAATCGCGCAAATCAATATCGGGGGCAATTTCCACATCTTTAGGAAAATGAATGTGCCAGATGCGCTCGCGGTACTCTGGCTCAGGAAATGGAAAGTCAATCAAGAAATCGAGCCGACGGGTGAAGGCTTCGTCTAAGTTCTGCCGGAGGTTGGTCGCCATGATCGCGATCCCGTCGTATTCTTCGATTTTCTGGAGCAAGTAGGCGACTTCGATATTGGCATAGCGATCGCGCGCATCTTTGACTTCTGAACGCTTGCCGAAGAGCGCATCCGCCTCATCGAAGAACAGAATCACGTTGCTGTGTTGCGCTTCGGTGAAGATTGTGTTCAGGTTCTTCTCAGTCTCGCCGATATACTTGCTGACCACCGATGACAGGTCAATCTTATAGATGACCATGCCCAGATGCCGCGCCAGCACTTCGGCGGCGAGTGTCTTACCGGTGCCGCTCTCGCCGGCAAACAGGGCACTGATGCCCGTCGCGCTGGCGTTCTTACGCCCGAAGCCCCACTCCTCAGTGACGATACCGGCGTATTGTGCCCGCGCTTGTAGCTCGCGCAATTGCTCAATCTGGTCCGGCGGCAGGATCAGATCGTCCCAATCGTGGCGCGGTTCTAGGCGGCTTGCCAGCTTGCCCAGGCGCAGGTGCGAATGGGCACGCGCCCCGTGGAAGAGATCAGCAGCGATCACAGCGCGGCCGTGGCTGTAAGCAATATCCAACGCACTCTGCACGGCGCGTAAAACCTGATGCGGGCTAAAGCGGAACTGACTCGCGAGTTGTTCGATCACATCGGGTGCAATCGTCAAGTCGTGCTGGTCGCAGGCTTGTTGCCACGCCCGTTGACGCAGATCAAGCGGAGTCTTCTGCACGGTGAAGCGTGCCATCCGGCGCTCGCGGTTGGTCGCCTGTGGTTCCCAGTGCGTCGCACTGCACAGGAACACCGGCAGGGGATGTGCGCTCAACAGTTGCCACCAATCAGCCGGCGGTTCAAAATTGGCATCCAGCGCGTGTTCCCAGCCCTGCACCAGCAATGCCGCCTGATGTAAGGTCGCCTCGCGCAGGGCAAGATGACACAGATCGTTCAGGGGCAGGGCGCTAGTACCCGGCGCAGGCAGTGTCAATGCAATCAGCGGGATACCCTGCTCCTGACAGACGACATGCGCCAGCAAGGTTTTTTCGTCGTGTAACGCGCCATCCAAGAACACCATCGGCATATCCAGCAGGCAGGCACGCAAAGCCTCATAACTCGCCTGCTCGACAATCGCCGGTTCGGGCGCGGTCACATGGCGCACATAAGGCTTGATCTGCGCGTCAATCGTCCCTTGCCCCAGCAGAAAATCCGTGATGTGCGACGCAATCCGCACCTGCCACGCCAGAAAACCAGCGCGCGTGTTATTCGGGTTGGGCGCAACATCGACCAGCCGATACTTGACCAGCGGCGCGTGCGCTTGCAGGCGATCGCGCACGGTGAAGCGCTGTGGCACGCTCGCCCCCAGCAAGTTCATCAATAAGTTGACTGTCGGGAACGGTTCGGTGACGTTATCTTGCAGGTAGCCATACATGCGCTCGTAACGGCGATCAACATCCGGCGCGAGGCACAGCAGAATGATATAGGCTTCGATGATGTCGAGATCAAACCGCTCGACCAGTTGTAAGAACGGTTCGTCGGCGCTATCGGGGGCGGGGAGGTGCAATTGCGGGTCGTAGGCATCGCTCGCCCACAAGCCCTGTAGCGGGTCATCGCCCAGCATCGTGTCGATCTCATCATCCGAGATGACCAGACCGCGCAGAGCTTCCTGCGGGTGTGCGGCGTTCCGCATCCGCCCGACAGCGGTTTCGATTAAGTGACCGACACGCGCCAGCGATGTCTGTAAATACCTGAGATGCCTATCTGAACCCTGTAGCAAAATTAGGAAATCCTAAATACTAGCAAAGCAATTTTTAGCTCTTTGGCATGTTGTGTGATTTTTTGTTGCAGAGGCTTTGCCCCCGCAACCCCACAAGGAACTGTCGTTCCCTGACCTTGTTCATTTTGAACACTATTTGAACACTATGCGTTCAAAAAGAGGACAAAAGGAGCTTGACCACGCAAGATACAAAAGACCCCAATTTTTAGATACCTATATAGTAATATTATCTGGCAGTAATGGCAAGCAATTCACCCGCAGTTTTTACGGCATTTTTTGATTGAATGGCACCCGCGCCGCTGGTACGGTCGGCGGGATCGGCTGGCGTGCGTCGTAGATCGCCGTGAGGTAATCGCGCACGACCAGCGGATACAGCACGACGCGGAAGCTATCGGCATCCGTGATCTGCGGGAAGGTGAAGGCGTGGACGACGATCGTTTGCGCTTGCCAGGCGTTCGTCGCCCATTGGCCTGTACCCAGCACCATCGTACACGAGTCGCGGATCACGACCGCCGCCCCCAGTAAATCCGCCTGCGCGACCCACGGCGCATCCTGCGGGCGGTCGGTGCGCCAGTACGTGTATAGCGTGTCCCACGCCGCGCCCGTCTCCACGCGATACGCCAACAGGGTTAAGCCCTGCGGAAAGCGATAGTCTGGGACGGGTGTCGCAGTGGCGGGTAATTGTGCCAGCACCGGCGCTTGATACAGCGGTCGATAATACTGGGTGATCGCCACCAGATTAACCACGCCGAAGACCAGCACCAGCCCCCACAGGCGATAAGGCACGCGCAACCGCTGATAGCCGACCACCAGCAACAGCATCAGCGCCGGGAGCGCGACCGCGAAATAACGCATCGCCGCGAATTCAACCTGTAGCCACCACACCCGCGCCAGCAACAACCCCGCCACCCCGCCGATCAAGCCCCATGCGAGCCACAAACGCCGCCCCGCCGGACGCACAGTGTACGCCAGCGCGAAGCCCCAGCCCAGCAAGAGCAATGCCAGCACCGCCAGATGTGCCAGCGCGGGCGGGGCATGTGTTAAGAACAGGTACGGGATTGTCGCTGACCATGTGAGGCGGCGCAGGACTTCGACGTAATCCAGCCCCGTCCACGACAGCCAGAACTCGCCCCATGACGCGAAGGGCAGGCTATAGCGATAAATCCGACACACGACCGCGCCACAGCGGGCGAGGTTGAGCGCGACGACCCCCGCACCGCCCACCGCCAGCGCACCCGCCCCCATCAGCACAGCATAGCGATAGCGCCGCAAGCGCCATAACATCAGCAGGACAAAGACCGGCACAGCCGCTAAACCGGTGAGTTTGGTCAGCACACAGGCGATCACGACGACCGCTAAAGCCAGCCATGCCCGCCATGTCGCAGACGATTGTTGGCATCGCGCCGCAAACAGCAGGAACAAGGCCCCCAGCAGAATCAGCAGATTATCGTTGTTGATCCACGCCGAGAGCGCGATTGCCGGCGGATACAGCGCCAGATAGAGCGCGCTGAAATGCGCGAAGAACACGCGCTCAGGCAAGAGAACGCGCACCGCCGCCCACAGTGCCGCCACCGCCAGCCCCCCTATCAGCATGTTGACCCCGCGCAAGGCCCACCCCGCCCGCTGTAAGGGCGTGATGTCGCCGCGCATGACCAGATTACGATAACTCGCCGTCGCCGGACACTGGGTGAGGGGCGCAGGAGTCGGCATTTGCGATTGATCGTCAAACAGTACAGCAGGAATCGCGCTCATCAGGTAAAATAAAAAGGGTTGCTCATATTGGACGTAAATGGCGCGATCCGGCGGCAAATCCGGCGCATCGGCGCGTGTGGGCAAGCGCCCCTCAGCGGCGATGAAGCGGCTCACCTGATAGTGACTGTATTCATCCATCGGTTGCCACAGGGGCAAATGTGCCGCATACGCCAGTACAAGCACCCCGCGCACGATGAGAATCAAGAGTAGCCCCCGTCGAGCGGGTGAAAGTGAAATGGACATGTGTCGCATCTATTGACATCCATTATGTGATTCGTCAGCTAAAGTATAGTATAGTTGGAGAGAAAACGCGCCACCATCCCCATCGATCATGTAAGGGGCATTTATAAAGGACAAGGTTTCGATGAATAAACCCCAAATTCCTGATTATGACATTCAAGAGTTGATCGGCGAAGGTGGTATGGGTCTGGTCTGGAAGGCTCGCCACACGAAGATCGAACGCAACGTTGCGATTAAAGTGATGCACAGCAACTATGCCCATAATACCGATTTTCGCAATCGCTTCGGACAGGAAGCGCGTAGTACGGGCAATCTTGAGCATCCCAACATCATCCGCCTCTACGAATTCAACGACTTCAACCAAACCTTATATCTGGTGATGGAGCTGGCGAATAGCGGTGATTTGAAGCGCTATATGGAACAGCATAAGCAGACCACCGGCCAACCGCTGGAAATCGAAGAAGTGGTTGATATTGCTAAGCCGATCGCCGACGCGCTCTATTATGCTTTCTCGTCGCTGGATATTGTTCACCGCGATGTGAAACCGGCGAACGTGCTTCTACATCGCAATCACACCGGCGCGCTCGTGCCCAAGCTGACGGACTTCGGACTCGTGCGGCTTGCCAGCGGGAGCGATACGATTTATGGCACGCCGATTGGCACGCTGGCGTATATGTCGCCGGAGCAGTGCGAAGGCGTGGTCGAAGTCACGCATGAGTCGGATATTTATTCCTTTGGCGTGATGCTCTACGAGATGGTCACGGGGCAAGTGCCCTTCCAACCGCGCAACTTCGCCGAGGCGCGCCGGATGCACATGGAAGAGAGCTATCCCGCCCCCACCATCCTGCGCCCACAGACCCCACCACGGCTTGAGCAAATTATCGAAAAATGCCTGAAGAAACGCCCGCACGAACGCTACCGCACCGCCTTCGACATCGTGCGCGATCTCGATAAAGTGCAAAAGGGCGAACGCGCCGTCGAAGTCGCGCCGCCGCAACCCTCATCCTCGATTCATCTGAAGATCGTGTTTGAGGGCAAAGAACAGCGCCCGACAACCGAACTCATGGACGGCGATAGCTTCGTTCTCGGTCGTCCGTCGATTGATGGCAGTGTCAAAGCCGATATTGTGCTGGATACCAAACGCCCCGACGACCGCCGCCGCGTCTCGCGCCATCACGCCCGTATCGAACGACACGGCGATCAGGTCTACATCACCGATTTAAAATCGGGCAATGGCACCTACATCCAAACCACAAACGGCGAGAAGCGCCTGCCGCCCAATCAACAGATTGCGTGGGAGATGGGGACGACGATGCGTATCGAAACCTTTGATCTGGTTTTGCAACCGGACGCGCTCGCGCCCCAGCCTCAACCCCAATATCGCCCGCCCTCACAAGCGCGCCGCGCGGCACCGCCGCCACCGCACAGTGACTCGCGCCCGCCCGCGCAGGCCCAACGCCCAAGCCCGCAACCACCGTCCCGCGCACGAGGATCGGGGTCGCGCCCGCCCTCGCAACCCCGCCGACCGGAACGCGGGCAGAGCAGCCCGCCGTCGCGCTTGCCCCAGGGCTATATGATCGAACCGGATGACGAGCACGACACGCTCTACGACAAAGAGCGCAACCGCACACCCGAAGCCGATCTCGGGCGCTCACAAGTTGCGGGCTTCGGCGGCAATGGCGATAACCCGCACTATGCCCGCCGCGAACTCGATCTCGATGTCGATTTAGAAGACGTTGGGCGCGTCTTTGAAGTCAGGCCCGGTCGCTCAGTCGTGATTCGCGTGTTGATCAATAACAAGAGCAAGAATAATCACCATCTCACGCCCTATACGACGGGCGATGTCCTGCCGGAGTGGGTGGCGTTTCATCCCGATAAACTGGAACTGATGCCCAACGAGGATGAGCGACCGGTCGATATTACAGTCACCCCGCCCGCGCATCACACGTCGAAAACGGGGCAGAAGAACTTACAGATCGCCTTCAAGAGCCGCATCGGTAAGGATACTGTGCCCGTCTCGGCGACGGTCGATGTCCTGCCCTACCGCGAGTTACTGGTGAAGATGCTCCCCGAAGAACCGCTGACCAATAACGGCAACGCGACGCTGGTGATCGAAAATCGCGGGAACACGCAATCCAGCTATCGCCTCGGCTATATCGACTCCCAGCGCAAGGTGAAGGTCAGTTTTGAGGAGCAACAACTGACGATCGAAGCCGGCGGCTTGCGCGAAGTCGGCATGACGATCACCACCGAAGACCGCCGCCCGATCCTCGGTGTGAACGATAACGCGGCGTATAGCGTCACCGTGCAAGACCTCGCGCCGGATGCGCCGAACGACACGATCGCCACCCGCTTGAACATCCGCCCGTGGATTCATCGCGATTGGCTTCGTAATATCGGGATTGCGCTGGCGATGCTGGCGACAGTGTGGGGCTTCCTGTATATGTTCCTCATCCGCCCCGCTAACGATGAGCGCGTCGCCCGCCAGACAGAAGTCGCGCAGAATCAAGCAGCATTGGCGGCGACGCAGACCGCCGAAGCCCTGCGCTTGCTCCAGCTGACGCAGACCGCCGAGGCACTCGCGCTGACCCAGACCCAAGCCTACTGGTTGACGCAGACCGCGCTCGCCCCCACGCCCGAACCGGGCGATACCGATGGCGACGGCTTGACCGACGACGAAGAGCGCGAGCTGGGCACCGAGATCAACAACGTCGATACCGATGGCGACGGCTTGACCGACCGCGACGAAGTCCGCCGCTATAACACCGACCCGCTGAAGCAGGACACCGACGAAGACGGCTTGATCGATGGCGATGAAGTCAACGTGTTCTTCACCCTGCCGACATTACCCGACACCGACGGCGACGGCGTGAACGATCGCCAAGACCCGGCACCGGTCGCCACGCCGACCCCCAGCCCTCTGCCGAGTAACACGCCCTTCGTCGCTTCGCCCACCGTCACCGCGACCCCGGCCGGCGGCGTGTGTGGCTTGCTAGAACCGCGCTTAGAAGTCGGCATGATTGGGCGCGTTGAACCCGGGGGACAACCGCAACGTATCCGCGAAGAGCCGGGCTTGAGTGGCGAATGGCTCAACAGCGCACCGCCGGAGACGCTCTTCCGCGTGGTGGGTGGGCCAGCCTGCGTCGATAACATCACATGGTGGGAGATTCAAGCCGATGGCTATCCGCAAGGGTGGATGGCTGAAGGAGTCGGCGCACCGCCAGACGGCTACCATACCGAACCCTGTCCGGGTGGCGAATGTCCGGCGGAGGGCGGGTAATCGATACTTATGATGCGCCCGATTGCTAAAGATCAGCATAAATCGGGCGTATTTGTCAGTCATAATGACAAAAATGCGCTATAATTTTTGATGAACGTCCGCAGAGAGCCAGAAGGGGCAAACCAATGGCAAAAGATTTTATGCACAAGCAAGATCATGAAAACAGCACGAAACCCCGTCGTGATGTCAAAACGTCGGCGACCGAGAACGCCCAACCAGCATCGGTTCACGTCCAGCGCGCCCTACAAGACCCGCGCCCGATCGATAGCTCTGCCGATACCCTACAGGCGATGCAACGCACACACGGCAATCAGATGATTGATCGTATGGTGAATGGGCGTAGTGGCGGGCTACAACACCCGATCCAAGCAAAATTGACGGTCACCCCCGCGGACGACCAATACGAGCGCGAAGCCGACCAGACCGCCGAACAGGTCGTCAAGCAGATGAACGCGCCTGCTACGGATAGCGTCCAGCGCATGGAAGAAGAAGAAGAAATGATGATGAAGCGCGATAGCGTCCAGCGGCAGGAGATGCCCGAAGAAGAAGAAATGATGATGAAGCGCGATAGCGTCCAGCGCATGGAAGAAGAAGAAATGATGATGAAGCGCGATAGCGTCCAGCGCATGGAAGAAGAAGAGATGATGATGAAGCGCGATAGCGTCCAGCGCATGGAAGAAGAAGAAGAGATGATGATGAAGCGCGACACCATCCAGCGCGAAAACGACCCGATGGGCGGCGCAACTGTCAATGATACAGTCGAAAGCACCATCGAGAGCAAGCGCGGCAGTGGCCCGACGCTCGATGACTCCGTACGCGAGCCGATGGAACGCTCGATGGGCGCTGATTTCAGCGATGTGCGCGTCCACACCGATAGCGACGCACACACCCTGAACGAATCGGTACAGGCGCGGGCCTTCACCACGGGCAAGGACATCTTCTTCAAGCAGGGGGAATATAACCCCAACAACAGCGCCGGACAGACCTTACTCGCCCATGAGTTGACGCACGTCGTCCAACAAAATGCCGATGTGCGCCGCCGCAAAGATGACGAGTCATGAGTACGCAAGATAGCCGAAATGGCAACGATGAGATGATCGGACGCGGGGTGGCTTTCCCCCTGCGTATGAGCGAAGGCTATAACCATCTCGCGACAGTCGGCGGCGACGACAACATCAAACAGTCGATCTATATCATCATCCACACCGCCCCGGGCGAGCGCGTGATGCGCCCCGATTTCGGCTGTGCGATTCACGATTTGATCTTCTCGCCGGCGAACAAGCAAACCGCGCGCGAAGCTGAACGGCACGTCAGCAATGCGTTGAAACAATGGGAACCGCGCATCGACTTACAGGAGGTGCGCGTCAGTGCCCAGCAGGGCGATCTACCCGAACACGGCTATCTGCTGATCGAAGTGGATTACACGCTCAAATCCACCAGCGATAGCAATAACCTGATCTTCCCGTTTTATCTGAATCCGCAAGTTGATGAGGAAACACCTAACGAATAAAGGCAAGCAAACTGATGGCATTCGAGACACCGCGTTTAGATGATCGCGCCTTTCAAGATATTATCGAAGAGGCGCGCCAACGTATCACTTTATACTGCCCAGAATGGACAGATCACAACGTCAGCGATCCCGGCATCGCTTTGATCGAACTCTTCTCATGGATGACGGATATTGTGCTTTATCGCCTGAATCGGGTGCCGGAGAAGCACCTGATCCGCTTCATGCAGTTGGTCGGGATGCAACCAGAAGTCGGCACGGCGGCGACGGTGCGCGTGCTCTTCTGGTTGAAGAAGCCCCGCGCCAGCATCATCACCATCAAAGCCGGCACGCAAGTCGCCACCACCCGCACCGAACAAGAAGAAGCGATTATTTTTACAACACTCGCCGATGAAAATATTTATGTCCCGCGTTTGTCATATCTCTTCAGCAGTACCCGTGCGAGCGATATGGAACGCACCTACTCGGATAATTACGTCGAGACGACCGCCCGCGAAGAAGCCGAGTCCGCGCATAGCTTCCGCAGTGGGGTCGAGTTCTTCACATCCAGCGAACCGCGCATCGACGACGCGCTGTACTTCGGCTTCAAGCAGGATATTAGCTATCACATCCTCGGCATGGAGATGACGTTGGAAGAAAAACGGGGCGCGTCCGTCCAGCCCGATAACCCGCCGATACGCTGGGAGGCGCTGGGACTCGTCGAGCAGGACGACCCAACCAAAGCCCCCATCTGGGATTGGATTGAGGTCAACGTCGAGCAGGATAGCACGCTCGGGTTGAACGCGACCGGCACCGTCCAGCTGTACCTGCCACAGATGACCCAGACCGAACGCAACCAATATCAAGCCTTCTGGATTCGCTGTCGCTTGATCGACCGGCGCGAGGACAATCGCTACGATGTCAGCCCCGAGTTGAACGCGATCACCGTCGCCAGCTGGGGACGCAGTACCGAGGCACAGAACTTCACGATGATTGAAAACGAAGTACTGGGACGCTCGGACGGTACGCCGGGGCAACGCTTCTTCCTGCGCCATACGCCCGTCATCAAGATTCCCGATCGCCATAGCGTGCTCGATCATGCTGGACGTGGCATGGGGCAAGAGTTGATCGTCAAGCTACCGGATGAAGACGGCACGACCGAACGCTGGGAAATGCGCGATCACTTCGCGGATTCGGGGCGCGACGACAATCACTATACCCTGCGCCAGAACGATGGCGAAGTGCGCTTCGGACCGGCGTTGCCCGCGCCAGATGGCAGTGTTCGCAGTTATGGGCGTATCCCGCCCAAGGGCGCGATGATTATCATGCAAGCCTATCAGTACGGCGGCGGTATCGAGGGCAACGTCTCGGAGAATACGATCAACGTCTTGAAGACGGCTATCCCCTATATCGACCGCGTCGAAAACCGCGAACCAGCAAGCGGCGGGCGCGATGCCGAAACGCTCGATCATGCGATGATGCGCTTCCAGAATCACATGCGCTCGCTCGATCGCGCCGTGACTCCAGCCGATTTCGAGTATCTCGCGCGCAAAGCCGTCAGCAATATCGGGCGCGTGGCGTGCATCATGCCGCGGGATGCCAGCGAGCGCGGTCTGGTACAGTTGGTGGTCGTGCCGCAGGTCATCCACAAATCCAAGCAGATCACCTTTGAGTCGCTCAAGCTCTCGCCTGATCTACGCCGCGACATCCACGACTATCTCGACCACCGGCGCTTGCTGGGGACGCGGCTGGAGATCACGCCGCCTAACTATCGCTGGATTATGTCGCGCATCAGCGTGACGATCAGCACGCGCGTCCGCATGGAGTCCATGCGCGAGAAGATCGAAACGGCGCTCTATCGCTTCCTCAATCCCTTGATTGGCGGCTCACGCGAGAAGGGCTGGCCCCTCGGTCAAGACATCTCAAGCGATGATATATCAGGCATGATCCGCAACATCAGCGGCGTCGAGAGCGTCGCCTATGTCGAACTGTTCGAAGTCCAGCGCGATGCCGAAGACGGCACAGTTCTCGGCTATAGCCAGTCTTACAATCGCATCCCGTTGAACGATGTCGATGTCGTCGCGTCATACGAGCACGAAGTGTTCGTCGATTATGATTACGATTAGTAAAGCAGAAATCCGATGAGCCAACAAGCACGCTTCAAAGTCGATAGCCCGAACGGTGACCCGCAACACATCACGGTCGATCAATCAGGGTTTCAAATCGGGCGCGAAGAAGGCCAAAACGATCTCGTCGTTGATACCCGTCGCATCAGTCGCCAGCACCTGCGCTTCAGCATCGAGGATGGCATCTGCTTTGTCGAGGATTTGAACAGCAGTAACGGGGTTGAACTGAACGGCAAGCGCATCGTCGCCGGTCGGCGCGTCGCGCTCGATGAGGGCGCAGTACTCGACGTGCCGCCCTATCGTTTTATCTTTCAGGGCTTCATCCAGGATGCAACCGATGATGCACCACCAGCGCCGGAAGCAATCGACCCACCCGCCACAGACGACCACGAGCAGGAGTCACCGCCTGTCGCTGACGATGCTAGCGCGTCGGACGATCAGCATACTGAGCAGGAGTCATCGCCTGTCGCCGATAATGCGAGCGCGTCGGACGATCAGCATACCGAGCAAGAGTCAACGCCGGCACAAAACGCGCAAGAAACGCCCTCAGCGCCGATTTCCGATGATTCTAGCGCGGATGAACAGGAGGATAGCGCAGTAGTCGCCCAGCCCCAACAAAGCCAATCTGTGAGCGATACATCCGCGCTCGTCGATGACATCCACAAGACGCAATACAACCCGTCCGGCTTCTCGAACGGGCGCGCTGGCGATACCAACCCGCCCAACGTGCCCACGCCACCCACAGCGACATCCCCCAACGGACGCGAGTCGGATTATCCCTTCGGTATCCCACACACCGAGAGTACGTGGTTGCGCTACCTGCCCGCCGTTTTCCACGATTACGACTTTTTGACGGACGAGCAGAAGCGCGTCATCAACGCCAGCGAGCGCCACACGCGCCAAAACACGCCGTTCATCTCGCGCTTCTTGCTGATCTTCGAGTCAATCATGACGCCGCTGATGTGGCATCTGGATAACTTCGATTTGTATCTGGATGAGCGCATCGCGGATGAACGCTGGTTACAGTGGGTGGCATCGTGGTTTGATCTCCTGCTCCTGCCCGAATTACCGGAGGACAACAAGCGCAAGATTATCCGGCAGATTGGCACGCTCTTCAAACAACGGGGGACGCGCCCCGGCTTAGAGCGCCTGCTGACGCTGTACTTCAACCTGCCGATTGAAATCACCGAGCCAGAAGGCACGACGTGTCACTTTGAAGTCCGCTTATTCCTCGTGGGGCGTATCATCGACCTGCGACCGGAGACCAAGCGCATCGCCGATCAAAACCCGACCGAAAAGGCACGCGAAATCCGGCAGACGCTTGAGGATGTTGCCCGCCGCCTGATCGACTCGCAGTGTCCGGCATTTGCGACCTATCGTCTCGTGCTAGAAGTCCCATCGACGTAAACGCGCCGTGCTAGCCCGCTCCTGATCGCTGATAGAGCCATCAAGAGCGGGTGCTGATAGCACTCAGGGAACTTTGACCTGCACCTGTCCCGGCATCGTGATCTGTACCATGCCGCCCACCCCACACATACACTTCGACGTGTTGTTCAGCGCCGGATTGCCACGAATGAGTACCGTAGGCGATCCCGGTGCCCAGACTGCCGTCGCCGGCGCACAAGGGGTCGGTGTGCCGCTTGCCGCCGATGTCAAAATCTGACAAGTGCCGAAAGGCTTGATATTCACGAAGGGTTTGGCATCCTGAATATTCGCCGCCGGATTGCCCGACGGGCTAAAGACTTGATTAGTGGGTATCACGGTCAGGGGCATCGGGACTGATCCCGCCGTGCAGGCGAGCATTGCGCCGTTGACAACCAGTTGTGCCATCGTTTTTTTACTCCCATTTACCTGTCAATCATGATCCAGCATATCACAAATTGCCGATCCTGCGACTCATTCGATTGTGTGTTGCATGCCGGGGTCGATGACGATCGGTTGGGCATCCGTGTCGCGGTTGATATGCTCCGCCCATTCGGTCGCATCCTGCATGATCGGCGGGAAGGTGTTGTAATGCACCGGCAAGACCTGCCGCGGCTTGACGAGCTTGGTCGCGCGGATGCTATCGGCAACGCCCATCGTAAAGCGATCGCCAATCGGCAACAGCGCCACGTCGATACCCTCGTCGCCAATCAGCGCCATATCGCCGAATAAGCTGGTATCACCGGCGTGATAGATCGTGTGCCCTTCTGCGCGGATAATCATGCCGGTCGGTTGCCCACCGTATGAGCCATCGCCAAAGGACGAACTGTGGAAGGCTTTCGTCAGTTTCATATCGAAGGCATCCGTGCTGAGCGTCCCGCCGGGGTTGCCCTGCCACAGATTTTCGACTCCGTGTGCGCTGAACCAGTTGCCCATCTCGAAGTTACAGGCAACAGTCGCGCCGGTGCGCCGGGCAATGGCGAGTGTATCGCCGGCAGTGCCATCGGCATTATCGCCAACATGATCGCCGTGCGCGTGCGTCAGCAAGATGTACTGCACGTCGATCTCATCGACGCTCATCTCGCACAGGGGGTTATTGGTGATGAAGGGGTCAATAATCAGCGAAGCATCATTGGTGTTCAACAAAAAAGTTGAATGTCCGAGCCACGTTAACGTGAGAGCCATAAATGATAGTTGCTCCTCAATGTAAATTTTTTTGTGGGTAAATCATACAATATTGTAACATGCTTTGAGCGATCAGGGCATTTTCAGCTGGAATATAACAGCATTCTAGCCGATTCCAAATTGCTTGTATGGATGTCGTCACCCGCAAGCAGAATCGGTCTGTACACGCCTCAATCGACAGTCGGCAGGGCAATGCAGAAGGTCGAGCCTTTGGTCGCGCCCTCGCTCTCAGCCCAGATGCGCCCGCCATGCGCTTCGACAATCGCCCGAGCGATGCTCAAGCCGATGCCTAACCCGCCGTGTTTGCGCGTCATGTGGTCTTCGATCTGATAGAACTCGTCGAAAATCTTATCGAGCTGATCGTCAGCGATGCCAATCCCCGAGTCCTTGATGCGGACGTGAACTTCGTGACGGCTGACCTGCTCGGCAGAGAGCATGATCGACCCACCCGGCGGCGTGAAGCTGATGGCGTTGTGCATCAAATTGGTGAGCGCCATCATGAAGCGCGTCTGATCGACGCTGACATTCGATGTTGTATCGGGCGGATTGAGCTTGAAGGTGTAATCGCGCAAGTCCATCAGCGCGTATAACTCGGTCTGCACCGATTCAAGCAGGCTACTGATCGGGATTATCTCGCGTTGTAGGTCTTGCTGATTCTGCTTCAGGTAGCGCAGGTTGACCATATCTTCGATGATCTTACGCAGTTTCAGCGCGCTCTCTAACACCTTGCCCGCGTGTTCCTTGGCTGATTGGCTCTCTTCTTCCTGTAAGAAGCTCGCATAGCCCATAATCACGCCTAGCGGGGTGCGTAGCTCGTGGCTGGCAATCGCGATGAAATCGTTCTTCAGCTTATCGACTTCTGCCAGTTCATCATTGACACGGCGCAAGTCCATAATCATCTTCACGCCTTCGATGGCAACTGCCGCCTGTGCCGCCAGAATGCCCAGATAATTCTTATCGTCCTCTGTCCACGGCATACTGCGCTTGTTGATTGCCTCTAGCACGCCGATCACGCGGTTCTTGTAGGTCAGTGGCACGCCCAGCAACGACCGCGTCTGGAATTCTATCGCTTGATCGACTTTGTTGTAGTGGCGCGGGTCAATCGTCGTATCATCGACTTGCATCATCTGGTTCTCTTTGAAGATACTGCCAGCGATGCTATCCATCGGTACCGGTTTGCCAATCAACTGCGTGTCGTCATACGAAAGCGTGGTCGATGCGGCGAAGACCAGTTGCTGTCGCTTGTTATCCCACAGCAAGACCGATGCCGCTTCGGAATCGGTAATCTGGACGACGACATCCATAATGCGCTTGAGCAGGGGACGCAGTAGGATTTGTGAATTGAGCGATGCACTGATTTCAGCGAGTTGCGTCAAAATCGTCACTTTGTTTTCTAACTCTAATATGCGCTCTTCTAGGGTTTTTTCAGCCATAATTAAGCACTCTATTCCTTAAGGCTTCTCGATTGATTTTAAGTGTAGCACTAGACGACGATCTTCGCTAAAGGAAAATGTCTGATGCGCGACGCTTCTCATAAATTAAAAATTTTGTCCGGCTTGTAGATAACTCTTTTATAGTAGTAGTAGGGGCTGTTCAAACTGTTCAAAACTTTGTTAGTTGCTACGAACAAGTGACGTTTTATCCCAAGTCTTACCCAAAAATTACGCTCAAAACCCAAATTATTACGGGTTTTTGGGATATTTGGGATAAAAGTTTTGAACAGGCTTGTACAGAGTTTTGAACAGGTTTTTGACACCTGTCTATTTTCCTGTTCAAAACTTTAGACAAGTTACTCATGAACTAATTATGAAGCCATATGGGTTTGAACAGGCTGTGCAAAGTTTTGAACAGGTTTTGAACAGGCTATTGGGGGTTTTGCACAGACAAAACCATTAGTTGTAATCTGACTCGTAACCTTGCGTATGAATCGCTCATTTGTCCTTACAGAGTATAACGAACAAGTGTGCGCTTATCCCAAAAAATTTGGGATAAAATCGCCTTTTTTTCGTAATTATGCGTCATTTTGTTTGGGATAAAAATATTTTAGGCGCGTCTAATAAAAAGTTATCCCAAAAAATTTGGGATATATTCCGTACTTGTGTTCTAAAAATTTGGGATATAAATTTCGATAATTGTGATAAAATTAATTCATGCAATTGGAATGGGTATGTCTCAAGGCTTATCCGGCGCGCACAATCACGCTCTGGCATCGTTTGTAAACCGTAAGTGAACACGAACGCTTTTCTACGCCTTTATTCATTGTTTACTTTGTATGAATGGTTATACTTGTAATATAATGTAATGCTTGCTAAGTGAATGGGACAAATGCAATGATAGTGAGCCGCCGCGATCGCGAAGACATACAAATTTGTTCGACCTGTCATATCCCCGTAGACCTAATCGACTGCCCGATTTGTGAGGGTGCAGGCGTGCAAATGACTAAAATCACCTGCGCGACCTGTGGTGGCACGGGTGAAGTCGGCGCGGATGCGTGTATGGATTGTCTGGCGACGGGCAACCAGAACGCCGAAGAAATGTGCGTTGTCTGCTATGGCAACGGCACTGTCAAATCCTGCCCGCAGTGTGACGCACAAATCTTCGATGAAACGCTCTCGCGTAAAATGATTCGTCTGCGCGAACGGCGTAAAGCCCACCTGCCGCCTTCAGCTTGCCCCGATTGCGACGGGCGCGGGCGCGTGCGGACGAAGCGCCTGCTCGAAAAACCCTGTCGCACCTGTGGCGGCACAGGCACAATCGACGACCTTGCCCAGCACTGATCGACGCTTGCCCGACTCCGTCCATGATCGCCGTTGGTGACCCGCGCGCAGTTGTGATAGCATACAGCGATGACTCAACCACCAGCCCATGAGGATCAACCAGCACCATGCGATGGACGGCACTCCTGCTCTGGATCGGCTTATGGTGTATGACCAGCGCCGACGCACAGGGCATCATCGACGTATGCCCGCCAAACGCCATCCGCGAGCGGGGCGCGACATTTGAACCCGGCGGCATCATCCTAACCGCCTTCGATAGCAGTTCGCTGTGGGTCTATGACATCGAGCGTGACACGCGCTATCCCCTGCCACAGACCGCGCCCTGTACGTTTAATTGCAACGTCTCGCCGGATTTCCAGTGGATTACTTTCCTCAATCCTGAGACCTTCCAGATGAATAAGATGCGCTTCTCCGGCATCCAGCGCACGCCGATCGCGCGTGATGCGTCTGAAGTGCAGTGGTGGTCAGCGGATACGCTCCTCGTGTGGACACCCGATCATCGCGCTTACCTGCGACCCGATGGTGATATGGGCGCGTCGCCGCGTCATTTGCCAGTAGCCGGCGTGCGGGCAGTGCAACCGCGCGGCTTGTGGGCGCTGGCGGTGCGACAACATCAGGGGGATTTTTATCGCTATCTCGTCAACTTGGAGGCCTTAGCCGATGATGCGCTGAGCGCGGTGCGGCTCGCGCCGGATGATGACTATTTCAACGCGGCGACGTGGTCGCCGGATGGCGCGTATCTGGCGTATGTGGGGCGCAGTGCTTACGATGAAACGGCGGGCATCGCCGGCAGTGAGATTTTCCTCGCTCAGCCCAATAGCGCCATCCCCCAGCAGATGACCTTCCTCTTCAACGTGTTCGGCGCGGTGCGGATTAACGGCTACACGCCTGAACTCAGCTGGTCGCCGGATGGCACGAAAATCGCGTTTTGGGGCATCGACTTGAACGGCGCTAACCCGACCACCGACACCGGCGGCGGGTCGATCTTTGTGCTGGATGTGACCACGCGCGACATCCGGCACTATTGCGGCTTCGTGACCACTGACCACACGCCGACCACGCCGCGCCTCGTCTGGTCGCCGGATAGCACGCATATCGCGTTCGCGGGCAATGTCGAGAACGACGATAAGCCCGTTTTATTGCTGGCTTTAGATATTGAAACGGGCGTGATGACCGAACTCAGCAACGGCATGTTCCCCGCGCCCAACATTCCCGATGTCACCGCGTGGGGCTATCGTCCTTAGGTCAATCAGTGTGGGGGGAGTCGTCGGCTTTGTCGGATGTGCCCAGCCGCGCCCCACCGAAGACCAGCATCATAATCTGCGCGAGCTTGGTCAGGGCTTTGCTCAGCATGGGCATCACCAGCATCGGGCGCACCATCTTGAAGAACTCGCGCAGGAAGCCGACGAAGTGCTGGGTGGCTTGTTTCTCGTTGGTGCGGTCATATAACCAGAACAGAATCACCAGAATGTGAAAGCTGTAGAGCATCATCGTCAGCTGGGTGACGTTCGCCTCTTTGGTCGGCGCATCGCTCGCCTCAGCGACGACCTGCGCGAAAGTCTGGTACATGGGGTCGCTCGTCCCCGTCGAGATGTCCGATGGCTCAACCTGAGGATTCGTCGCGCGCATGGCGGCGGCGAACAATGCCGAGACCATATCCTCATGCGGGTGCAATTGTTCGACCTTTGCCGACATCACCACGAAGTAACGCTCGGCAACGGTGCCATCAGCTAATTTCGCGACGCTATCGCGCGTGGCTTGCGCTTGCTCTTGATAGAGCGTGAGGGCGATGCGCTCTTTGCTGATGTAATCCGTCTCTAGTGTCTCGACGGACATATCCAGCGCAGCCGCGATGTGATGAAGCGTCGTGCGGTCATAACCATTTTGTAAAAATAACTCCTCAGCCGTGTGAATGACGTTGTGTGGGGAGATATGTAATTGACTCATAGGCTTTAACCTCGAATATTTAGTATGTTTAGAATATCATAAATGTTCTAAAAGCCATAGCCCTCTTATTGTCTTATAATATGAGTGCTGAGTGCTGAATGCTGAGGACTGAATGCTGAGTGCTGAATGCTGAGTGCTGAGGACTAAGTGCTGAGTGCTAAGTGCTGAATGCTGAGTGCTGAGTGCTGAGGACTGAATTGAATGGGGCTACGAAATCCCGCCTGAATTTGTGACAATCAACCGTGATGATGACCACGACAGACGATTGGAGAGAGTGACTATGCTCAGCAAATTGTCCCGTTACGCGCGCGCGTTCGCCACTGCTGTGCGCCTGACGCTCAGCGGCCAGACGATCCAACCCGCAGAGGAGCGCTATCCACACTTGGCGCAGTGGGTAGCGACAGGCTTAGAACGGGTCAACGCGGTTTATCGCATCGCTGATGAACAGGGCTACGACCCGCACAAACGGCAAACGATCACGCTCACGCTTGACCGCCGCCCGATGACTATGGACGTGATATTAGGCGCAGTGCGGCATAATTTGACGATGGAATACCCACGCCTGATGGAGCGCGTGATCGACGGCAATATCACGGCGATCTACGCGCTGAACATGAACGATCAGTATCGCGTGGGGCAACTGGCAGAATATGACGACCTACCGCCCCCACTACGAGAAGCCATCATCGCCCTGCGCGATCACCTGCAAGACCCGCCCCCCAGCAATGACCTCGGCGCATGACTCGCGGCGCTCTCAGTCATCGACGGTCTGCGCGACGCGCTCATCAGAGGGCGAGACCAGCGCCCAGAAGCGATCGAGAATGTAGCGATTGTGCAGGGCAAGCGTGAGAACCAGCACCGCCAGCGCGAAGGTCGTCGCCATCAGTGCGAAAATCCACGGCGCTGTCACGCGCGTGAACTCGAAAATCGGCGGTTGGATGTAAACCGCGACGACTGCCACGCCCGCCAGTAGGATGATCAAGCCGATGATGCGCCGCTGTTGCCAGATGGTCTGTACCCGCCGCACATCGACCCCTTGAATCAGCATCGCGATATACCCGTTGTAAGCGATCACCAGCAGAGTCAGCGCACTGCGGGATAGCGCGAGATCACGCCCAGTGCCCAGATAGACAATCACGTAGAAGCTGGTCAGCGCGACTGCCCCCACAAAGCCGCCGATGATGATCGGGTCGAGTACGTCGCGGCGGAAGTTATCCATACGTTGCGGGCGAATGATGCCCGTCGCCAACAGAGTCGCGCCGATGTTGACGCTGGCGAAAGTCGCCCAACTGATCTGAATCGGTGTCAACGGGAAGGGCAAGCCCATGAACAGCACGCAGAAGAACGTCAGCACATGATGCCCGCCGCGTATGAGAAAGAGCTTCATCGTGCCGAAGATTGATTGTGTGATGCGCGTCCCCTCGTGGAATGCCAGTGGCAAGGTCGAGAGCGCGTTATTCAGCAGGACAATATCGGCAATATCCTTGCTGATTTGCGTGCCGTCGTTCATGACGATCGCCAGATTCGCCTGCTTCAGCGCGGGGACATCGTTCACGCCATCGCCGATCATCGCCACGTAATCATCGTTGGCTTGCAGGGCTTGCACGATGCGCCGCTTGCTATAGGGCGCAATGCGGGCGAACACTTGCGTCTGGCGCACGGCATCGCGCAGGTCGCTATCGCTCATCGCGTCGAGACTATCGCCAGCGAGCGCACCATCGGCGCTGATGCCGGCTTGTTCGGCAATCGCGCTGACGGTGTTCAGGTGATCGCCACTGATGACCATGAGCCGGATATTTTCATCGCGGAAGGCTTGCAGGGTCGCGTCGATATTGGGGCGCAGTTGATCGCTGAGGGTGATGAGTGCCAGCGGGCGCACGTCCTGCGGGTGGTCGTCAGTCGGCAAGCAGTCGAGCAGGCCGAAGGCGAGGACACGCTGTCCGCGCTGGCTATGCGTCCGCGCCTGTTCGATCAGGTCGGCATCGCTGAAGATGCGCTCCGGCGCACCCATGATGTAAATCTGATCGTCAAATTGAATCGCGCCCCATTGGCGCTGAGACGTGAACGCCATCTCGCGCGTTTTGGTACGGTCGCGGGGGCTTGCCTGCTGGCTGACGTGCGTCTGGATGGCGTGCGCGGTGCGGTTGCGATGGGCGAGCGCGCCCAAATAATCAGCGAGATGCTGATGTACAGCCGCGGTGGTCGTCTCGTCATCGAGCATGATGATTGCGTCAACGGCGAGACGATTCTCGGTCAGCGTGCCCGTTTTATCGAAGCACAGCACCGTCGCATTCCCCAGCGATTCGACGGCGTTCACCTTCTGTACCAGTGTCTCTTGCTGGCTGATCTTGATCGCGCCGATCGTCAGCGATAGCACCGCCGTCAACACCAAGCCCTGGGGCACAAGCGTCGTGATGAACACGACCGCATTTCGCACGGCTTGTAAGAGCGTCAGCGGCGGTTGTGTGACGAGCAGATTGGCAACCAGCAACATCGGCACGAAGACCAGCATTACCACGATCGAGAGTTCGACGATAATATCAATGCGCTTTTGCGTCGGCGTGCGGATATACTGGTATTCACGCGCAATCTCGGATAATTGGCTGACGGTACTCGCCTTGCCGACTTTGGTCGCGCGCATGATGCCCGTGCCGGCGACACAGAATGACCCGCCGTAAATCGTATCCTCGCCCGTTTTATAGACGGCATCGCTCTCGCCTGTGATGAGCGACTCGTCCATTTCCAGCGAGTCACTGTGCAAGACTGTGCCATCGACGACCGCCTTTGTGCCGGGTTCGAGCAGGATCACATCATCCTTGACCACCTCGCGCACGCCGATCACGCGCACCTCGCCCCCGCGCATGACGCGCACCGTCTGCTGGGAGAGCGTGGCGAGCTGGTCGAGGCGACGCTTCGCTTGTGCTTCTTGTATCGCGCCTAAAAACGTGTTCGACACGACGCTAAAACCGGCAAAGATCACCGTGCCATAATCCCGAAATAGCAACACGATGAATAAGAGCGTGAACAGCACGATGTTGAACAGGTTCAACACATTATCGCGGAAGA